>JACRCT010000138.1 GCA_016218885.1 Deltaproteobacteria bacterium
CAGGGGGTGCACAGGCCGGCGCGGTTGGGCACGCAGCCCGCGCGCAGGTTGCCGCTGGAGTTGGTCCCGAACGAGGTGCAGATCTCCTCGCCGATGCAGCCCGACTCGCAGGTTCGCCGGCAGGTCTTCTCCGCCTTGGGCAACGCGACGCACAGCGCGGTCTCGCACTGGTCGTCCTTCTCGCAGCGCTCGCCCTCGCGCAGCAGGTGCTCGGTGGTCGGCGGTGCGCTGTTGTTGCACCCGGACAGGACCGAGGCGAATAGACACGCCCCGAGGAACCCACTCTTGACCAGCGACATTCGCGTCCTCCCGCTCGAAAGGCCGCGCAATGTAGCAGAAAGGCCTACCTCGGCGCGAGAGGACCGCGCGAAAGCTCCGGGACAGGGGCTCGGGTCAGCGCCGCAAACCCCTATCGGAACGTGCACTTCGGCGTGATCTCAGCTGCCCACGTATCGGGCATAGAGGGCGCGGGCGATGGCCGGGTCGTCGGTGCCCTTCACGATGGCCCGCGCGTCCTTGAAGACATGCAGGGTCTGGGCGCCGACCTCGAGCCGCAGCAGGAAGCCGTTGTTGGTCACCTTCCCCGCCGAGGCCAACCGCGAGGCCAGCGCCTCGAGGTCGAGCTGCTGCTCGCTGGCCGGTCGGATCTGCACCGCGTTGCGCCCGCACAGGCTGGTGGCGCCGGAGGCCGCCCTGCCCATCTCCAGGAACTCGAAGTTGCGCTGCGCGCAGCAGGGACAGGACGGATTGCGCTCCACCTTCACGGTGCGGAAGTAGCTGCCCCACAGCTCGAAGGCGGTGACGCCAGGGAAGGTGGGCTTGCCCGCGCAGATCTTGAGCGCCTCGGCGACCTGCAGCGCGGCGGTGATGGTGGGGGTCACGTTGAGCACCCCCAACATGTCGCAGGTGGGCAGGGTCCCGGGAGGCGGCGGCTCGTCGAACAGGCAGCGCAGGCACGGGCCCTGACCGGGGTGAATGGCCATCACCGTGCCCTCGACACCCAGCGCCCCGCCGTAGATCCAGGGGACGCCATTCTTCACGCACACGTCGTTGATCAGGTAGCGGGCCTCGATGTTGTCGGTAGCGTCCAGCACGAGGTCCGCGCCCTCGAGCAGGCCCTCGATGGTGTGGGCGGTGACGTCGGCGACCCGGGCGACGATCTCGATCGACGAGTTGATGCGCCGCAGCCGGCGCGCCGCGGCCTCGGCCTTGGGAAGCGCCTCGCGCGCATCCTGCTCGTCGAAGAGCACCTGGCGGTGCAGGTTGGTGATCTCCACGAAGTCGCGGTCGATGAGGGTGAGCTTGCCCACCCCCGCCCGCCCCAGCAGCTGAGCCTGCGAGCAGCCGAGCGCTCCGCACCCCACCAGCGCCACTCGCCTGGCCTGCAGCTTCTCTTGCCCCTGGTCGCCGAAACCGGCCACCAGGCGCTGTCGCGAATATCGGTCGTCGAGGAGGTTCATGGGCGTCTCCGAGGCGCGCAAGATCGCCCGACCCCGCCCGCTCGCGCAACCGTGATGGCAACGCTCGCACTGTGATCGTCCCGGTCACACTTCCGGCCCTCCCTCCCAGCCTCTGCTCAGGGAGGAGCCCCTGGCACGGCCCGTGCCTAGAGGGAGCGCTGAAAGGCCCGTTTTCACGGGAACTTGGCCATGCACCGGGAAGCCGCCATTCTGCTCGCCGCCACCTTCGCCCTCCTCGCCCCAGCCCTTGGCGAAGCCCAGGCGTCCGATGCCTCGGACCTGCTCGCCGAGCGCGCGGACCTGGAGCAGCTCCTTTCGTTGGCGCAGGAGCGCAACCCCGAGCTGCTCGCCGAGGCCCATCGGGTTCGCGCCGCCGGGGCGAGAGCCAAGACCGCGGGGCGCCTGGCGGACCCCGTGCTGCGCTACCAGCTCTGGAGCGCACCGCTCTCCCGCCCCTGGGACGCCGAGATGCACATGCTGGGCGTCGAGCAGGAGCTGCCGGCTTGGGGCAGCCGCGACGCCCGCATTCGCGCCGGCCAGGCCGAAGCCCGTCTCACCGAGCATGCTCGCCAGGCGAGAGCCCTCGAGGTCGCCAGCTCGGTGAAGCGGGCCTACTTCGAACTCCACCGCGCCGACCGAGAGCAGGAGATCCGCCTCGAGCACGTCGCCCTGGCCCAGCGCGTCCTCGAGCTCGCCCGCGCGCAGTACCCCACTGGCCGGGTCTCGCAGCAGGACGTGCTCCGCGCCGGCGTCGAGCGCTCGAAGCTGCAGGCCGACCTCGCTTCCCTCGTACAAGCCCGCGCTTCTGCCGCCGCCCTGCTCAACTCGCTCGTCGGCCGCCCCCTCGACGCGCCGCTCGGGCCCGCCGGGCAGCGGTCCCCTCCGCTGGATCCGCCGGGCCTCGAGGCCCTGGAGCGCGCGCTGAGTGCCCGTCCCGAGCTGCGCTCCGCCGACGCGGCGATCGAGCGCAGCGAGGCCTCCTTGGATGCGACGCGCCAGGAGGCACGCTGGCCTGCGTTCATGCTCGGCGTGGACTACATGCTCAACCCGAGGTCCGAGGAGAAGCACGGCTGGGCGGCGATGGTGTCGTTCAACCTCCCTTGGCTCAACCCGCGCCACCGCGAGCAGGTCGAGGAGGCCGAGAGCACCCTCGCCGCCGACCGCGGCACCCGCGAGGCCCTGCTCGCCTCGGCCCGCTTCCAGCTGCGCGATGCGCTGGCCCGGCTGCGCTCGGCCCGCGACACGCTCTCGCTCATCGAGCGCGAGCTGCTGCCTCAGGCCCGTCAGAGCTACGAGGCAGCAGAGACGGCCTTCGCTTCGGCCCAGGGCGATGCCCTCGGTCTCCTCGACGCCGAGCGCACCTACTTGCAGGTGCGCATCGACCGCGAGCGCGCACTCGCCCAAGCCTGGATCAGCCTCGCCGACCTCGAGCGCGCCGCCGGCCTCCCCGTCCCTCTGGAGTAGAGCCATGACGACCACCCCTGAGCACGTGCCGATGCCGGAAGGCGCAGTGCAGGCCCCCTCGGGAACCCGAGTGATGGGCGTGCTGCGCTGGATGCTGGTCGCGGCCATGGCCGTCGCCGCGACGATCTCGGTCGTGAGCTACCTCCGCACAAGCTCGAGCGGTCAGCTACACGCCTCCGCGACGCTCTACCACTGCCCCCTGCACCCCGCGGTGCTCCAGGACCATCCCGGCGACTGCCCGATCTGCGGGATGAGCCTGGTGCTCGTCGAGGGCGGGGGCGCGAGCGCCAAGCCCACCCAGCCGCAACCCGAGCCAGGGCACGAGGGCCACCGGCACGAGCCCTCCGACCCCTTCGCTTGCCCCATGCACCCCG
>JACRCT010000139.1 GCA_016218885.1 Deltaproteobacteria bacterium
CGAACGCGCCGCCGGACCTGGCCGCCAAGCTCACGGCCGCGGTTCCCAAGGAGAGGATCGGGGCCGACGAGTCGGAGCTGTTGGGCCTTCTCGAGACCCGGGCCGTCGACTACGCCTTCCTCTATCGCTCGACGGCGGAGGATCACCATCTCAAGCACCTGATCCTGCCGCCGGAGATCAATCTCTCGAAGCCGGAGTTCGCTGCGCGCTACGCCGAGGTCTCGGTGGAGGTGCGGATGAAGCAAGGAGATGGAAGAGCCACCCTGCGCGGCCACCCGGTCACCTATGGCATCGCCATCCCCGTGAACGCCGCCAATGCCAGCGAGGCGGAGCAATTCCTCGCCTTCCTGCTGGGCTCCGAGGGCCAGAAGGTGTTACGGGCCGCGGGATTGCGGCCCCTGAATCCGGCGATCAGCCGTCAGGCCGAGCGCGTCCCCGAGGGGCTGAAGGGGCTGCTGAGGGCTTCGGAATAGGCAGTAGGGCGTTCTCTCCCCGAGAGGCGGGCCGGCCTTCGCCAGGAAAGCTCACTCCGCATCCCCGGTACACAGGTCCCAGCCTGCTCGAATGCTCACACAGGGGCGTTAGCGAATTACCGTCATCTCGCTCCTCTCCACTTCCCCTGACGCAACTTGCCGAATTCCCACGCTTCCTCTTCTGGCGCGGCAAGTGCTGAGGGACGCAGAACGTCTGCACGCCAGACGACGCTCGGCAACAAGACCATCCTTCTTGCCCTGCGGCGGCGTCGCCGCGGGGCTGGCCGTCCGAACCCAACAAGGAGCCACACGACCATGCACCGCAGGCCGCCGCTCCTGACGACGTCGATTCTATTGGCAGTCATCGCCCTCGGATGCGCGGACTCGTCTCCGGACTTGACCGAGGCCCATTCGGCAAGCCAAGGACGACAAGCGATCGTGGGGGGGACCGCGGACCCGAGCGCGGCACACCTCGCCGTCGTCTGGGTTCAGGTGGCCACTCCTCGCGGAAGCTTCGGATGCACGGGCACGTTGATTGCGCCTCTGACCGTGCTGACTGCAGGCCACTGCACCTGGGACTCCGACGAGCCGATCGATGCACCCTCCAAGTACAGCGTGGCATTCGGGAATGACCTGTATGGAAGCTACTTCCTCAGCTCCGTCACTGCGGTACACCGCCACCCGGACTACCGCTCTCAGGCAGGAGGGGACTCGAACGACATCGCCATTCTCATCATCAAGAAGCAGCCCGCCGAGGTGGTGCCTATTCCCGCGCTTCCCTCGGATCTCGGTCTGACTGATGCCGATAGAGGAGGAGCGCTCGAATTCGTCGGGTACGGTCGGAGTGTCGCCAACGACCCGGACAGCATCGGGGTGAGAATGCACGTCGACGGGAGCATCAGCGACCTCTGCGAGGGCGACGGTTGCCAGGGAACGCAGCAGCCGTGGGTGCTTTGCTACGGCCAAGCCACGGGAGGCCCCTGCGGTGCTGATAGCGGGGGTCCAGCCTTGATTGAGCGCAACGGCGCCGTCTTCGTAGCGGCCGTCACCTCGTACGGCGACCCCGGCTGCTCGCTCTTGGGATGCTCGACTCGCACCGACCACTACTGGAGCGACTTCATCGCCCAATACGCGGGCTATGCCATCGGCACTGCGTGTGTCGCAGGAGCTGAGTGCCGGACGGGCAATTGCGTGGGCGGGGTCTGCTGCGACCAGAGCTGCGCGGGCGCCTGCCAAGCCTGCTCGGTAGCCGCGGGGGCGAGCCAGGACGGCCACTGCCTGGCCCTCGATGGCACCTCCTGCGACGACGGGAACGCTTGCAGAATCGGCGACGTCTGCCACAGCGGCACCTGCAGCGGTAGCCCCAAAGCCTGCGAGGAAGCCGGCCCCTGCCGGGCCGCGGGCAGCTGCGATCCTTCCACGGGAGGTTGCGTACCAGGTGCTCCTGTGGTCGACGGAACCACCTGCGACGACAGCAACCCATGCACCCTGGGAGACGCCTGTCTTGCGGGAGGCTGCACGGCAGGCCCGACTCTGATCTCCTGCCCGGCGCCCGATGCTTGCCATGAGGACTCGACCTGTCAGCCTTCGACGGGTCTGTGTGCCCCGTTCCCCTCCAAGCCCGACGACACCGCGTGCCCAAGCGGTTCTTGCCGCGCGGGTGTCTGCACCCCGAGCAGCGGCTGCAGTGCGGCAGGCTCGGGCCCCGCCTATGGAATCGTTGGGCTGCTCGCGCTTCTTGCGCTGCGACGTCCCCGCCGCTGACGCTCGCGGCTCGGATACGAGCCGCCACGCCGTGGCCGGAGCTCACTCCGCCCCGAGGAAGGGGTACTTGAAGTCGGTGGCGGGGACGAAGGTCTCCTTGATGGTGCGCGGGCTCACCCAGCGCTGCAGGTTGAGCGGGCCGCCGGCCTTGTCGTTGGTGCCCGAGCCTCGGGCTCCTCCGAAGGGCTGCTGCCCGACCATGGCGCCGGTGGGCTTGTCGTTGAGGTAGAAGTTGCCCGCGGCATAGCGCAGGGCCTGGCAGGCCTTGGTGAAGGCGTAGCGGTCGCGCGAGAAGACGGCCCCGGTGAGCCCGTAGGGCGAGGTCTGGTCACAGAGCTTGAGCGTGGCCTCGAAGTCCTGATCCTCGTAGACGAAGACCGTCATCACCGGCCCGAAGATCTCCTCCTCCATGGTGAGCGAGTGGGGGTCGGTGGTCTGGATGAGCGTGGGCTCGATGTAGTAGCCCCGGGACTTGTCGCCCCTGCCGCCGGCGAGGATCTCGGCCCCCGGAGCAGCCTTGGCCCGCTCGACGTAGCTCAGGATGGAGTCGAAGGCGGCCTCGTCAATCACCGCGTTGACGAAGTTGCGGAAGTCGCGCACGTCGCCCACCCGGATCTCCGCGAGCATCTTCAGGACGAGGTCGCGCGTCGGTCCCCATAGCGAGCGGGGTATGTAGGCCCGCGAGGCTGCCGAGCACTTCTGGCCCTGGTACTCGAAGGCGCCGCGGACGATGGCCGTGGCCACCTCCGCCGGGTTGGCCGAGGAGTGGACGAAGATGAAGTCCTTGCCGCCGGTCTCGCCCACCAGGCGCGGATAGGTGCGCAGGTCCTCGACGTTGCCCGCGACGCCCTTCCACAGCGAGTTGAAGGTGGCGTTGGAGCCGGTGACGTGGATGCCGGCGAGGTCGCGGTGCCTGAGGACCTGCTCGCCGATGAGCGC
>JACRCT010000119.1 GCA_016218885.1 Deltaproteobacteria bacterium
CGGATATCGCGAAACAAGATCCAGCTGCAGCGCCAGACGCTGGAGCTCAACGAGCTCGTTCGGCGCGCGATGGAGGATCAGCGCTCGCTCTTCGAGAAGGCCGAGGTGCGCCTCGAGCTGCAACCCGCTCCACGGCCCGTGTTCGTGAGCGCCGACTGGAATCGCCTGGCGCAGGTCCTCGGCAACCTTCTGCAGAACGCGGCCAAGTTCACGGGCCGGGGCGGGGAGGCGCGCATCACCATCCAGGCAGACGAAGCCAGGAAGAGAGCCGTCATCCGGGTCGCGGACACGGGCGTGGGCATGACGCCGGAGATGGTCGAGCGCCTGTTCCAGCCCTTCAGCCAGGCGGATTCCACGCTGGACCGCAGCAAGGGCGGGCTCGGGCTCGGGCTGGCGCTCGCGAAAGGGCTCGTCGAGCTGCATGGAGGGGAGGTCACGGCCCAGAGCGCGGGGCCGGGCAAAGGGGCGGAGTTCGTCGTCCGGATTCCCCTAGCGCTGGAGGAAGCCGCCCCGCCCCAACCTGGCGAGCGCGCCGCGAGCGGCCGCCGGCGGGTGCTGATCATCGAGGACAACATCGACGCGGCGGACAGCCTGCGCGAGGTGCTGGAGTTCGACGAGCACGAGGTCGCGGCGGCCTACAACGGACCGGCGGGAATCGCAAAGGCGCGGGAGTTCCGCCCGGACGTCGTGCTCTGCGACATCGGCCTGCCCGGCATGGATGGCTACGAGGTCGCGCGCGCCTTTCGAGCAGACGAGGGGCTCAAGGGCATCTACCTGGTGGCGCTGAGCGGCTACGCGCTCCCCGAAGACCTGCAGCGGGCTCAAGACGCGGGCTTTGATTGCCATCTCGCCAAGCCACCGAGCCTCGAAAAGCTGGAACAGATTCTTGCGAAGGTGCCCTCTCTCTCGACCCAAGCGCCGGCCGCTCCGTCGCCGCAAGCCGACCAGACTCTCTGGAGGTGATTCATGGCAGACAAGACACCAGACCCCACCGCATTGAGTGCGAGCGAGCAACGGAACGCGGCACCGGTACCGCGTCAGGGGTTCTTCGTGGGCATCGGGGCCTCGGCGGGGGCACTCGAGGCGCTGGAGCGGTTCTTCGCCCACGTGCCTGCGGACAGCGGGCTCTGCTTCGTCGTCGTGCAGCATCTCGAACGCCACCACCCCAGTGTGCTCTCGGAGCTGCTCGGCAAGTACACACGAATGCCAGTCGAGCAGGCAGAGGATGCAACGCGTGCTCGGCCCAACCACGTCTACGTCATCCCACCCAATTCGGTGCTGACCCTCGAGAAGGGTGTCCTCAGGGTCGTCAAGGCGGCCGAGGCCGGTCTGCGCACACCGGTCGATTCCTTCCTCCGCTCCCTCGCGCAGGATCGGGGCAAGGCTGCAGCCGGGATCATCCTGTCTGGGACCGGCACGGACGGCACGACCGGTCTGCGGGCCATCAAGGAGCATGGGGGCCTGACGCTCGCCCAAGCCCCTGAGACCGCCAAGTACGAGAGCATGCCGGAGAGCGCGATCTCAGCCGGGCTGGTGGATGCCGCGCTGCCTGTCGAGGAGATGCCCGCTCGCCTGCTGGTCTACGCGCGACACCTGGCGGTCATCCAGCGCGACAAGGCGGCGCGCGCCGACGATGAGATCGCCGCGAATCTAAAGAAGATCTGCGAGACCCTGCTGCGGCACACCGGGCACGACTTCAGTCGCTACAAGGAGGGCACGCTGGTCCGCCGTATCGGCCGGCGCATGCGCATCCAGGAATCCGCCTCGGTCGGCGAGTACGTCCAGCGTCTCGAGCGGGAAGCCTCTGAGGCGGAGTCGCTGGTCCGGGACCTCTCGATTGGCGTGACGCACTTCTTCCGCGACGCAGAGGTCTTCGAGGCGCTCGAGAGGCTCTGCCTCCCAGCAATCCTTGACGGCGGGAACCCGAGCACTCCCGCGCGGATCTGGGTACCGGGCTGCGCTTCCGGCGAGGAGGCCTATTCGATCGCCATCCTCGTGCGCGAGCACCTGGCGCGTCAGCAGTCGACGCGCTCCGTCCAGATCTTCGCCACCGACATCGACAGCGACCTCGTGGCCACGGCGCGGCACGGCACCTACTCCGACGAGATCTGCGAGCACGTCTCCCCCGAGCGCCTGGCGCGCTTCTTCGTCAAGGAGCAAGGGAGCAAGGAGGTCTCGTTCCAGGTCATCAAGGAGCTGCGCGACATGTGCACCTTCTCGGTGCACAGCCTCATCAGGGACCCACCCTTCTCGTCGCTCGACCTCGTCTCCTGCCGGAACGTGCTCATCTACCTCGGGGCAGAGCTGCAGAAGAAGCTGGTGCCGCTGTTCCACTTCGCGCTGCGCTCCGGGGGATATCTTCTTCTGGGACCATCGGAGGATCTCGCAGCTCGCGACGAGCTATTTGCCCGTGTGGACCGTCAGCACCGGCTCTTCCGGCGAAACGATGCTGTGGTCCGGCCCCCCGAGCTGCCGCTGACCGGGCGGCTCGCATCCCGCGGCACGCCGCGCCCACTGCCCCAGGCGCCCGAGTCGCTCGTGCAGCCGCCGGTTCTCAGCCAAGCCTTGGAGCGGATGATTCGTGAGGAGTACGCGCCGCCCTGCATCGTGGTCAACGAGCGCGGCGAGGTCTTGTACCTCGCGGGACGAACGAGCCTGTACCTGCAGGCCCGCGAGGGCGCGCCGACCAACAACCTGCTCGATCAGGCCCACACCAGCCTGCGCATCGAGCTGCGCCTGGCGCTCGCGACGGCCGTGAAGACTCGACGGGCGGTCGTTCGGCCGAACGTGCCCATCGAGCCCGAGAAGGCCGGCGGCAGCGTCCGTCACCTCTGCCTGACGGTGCGACCGTTACCCGGGCTTCCCGTGGAAGCCGGCCTCTACGCGGTGGTGTTGGAGGAAAGCGAAGCCGCCGCGGGGCTTGAGGCCGTGGGTGAAGTCGAAAGTGCCCCGACGCTCGAGCGCGAGCGCCTCATCATCGAACAGCTGGAGGACGAGCTGCGCACTACGCGCGCCGACCTCCAGTCCTCCGCCGAGGAGCTCGAGACCTCGAACGAGGAGCTCAAGTCCGCCAACGAGGAGCTGATCTCGACCAACGAGGAGCTGCAGTCCGCCAACGAGGAGCTGCAGAGCTCCCGCGAGGAGCTGCAGACCATCAACGACGAGCTGCGCGAGAAGGTCCAGGCCCTCGACGTCGCCCAGAGCGACCTGCAGAGCCACTACGCGAGCTCGCAGATCGCTACCCTCTTCCTCGATCGCGACCTGCGCATCACCCGGTTCACCCCGGCCGCGACCACGCTCTTCAACCTCATCGCGAGCGATGTGGGCCGGCCCATCGGCGACCTGGCTCCGCGCGTCCACTACGAGCAGCTCTTGGCGGATGCCCAGACCGTGCTGCGAACGGAGAAGGGCGTCGAGCAGCGCGTCCGCGCCTCCGACGGCGACACGTGGTTCCTCATGCGCGTCCTGCCGTATCGAACGCAGCGCGGTGAGGTCGCAGGCGTCGGCATGACCTTCGTGGACGTCACGAGCCTCGCGCGCGCCGAGGAGGCGCTGCGCCAGGCCAATCTCCAGCTCGCCGAGGCCGACCGTCGCAAGAACGAGTTCCTGGCCGTGCTCTCGCACGAGCTGCGCAACCCGCTCACCCCCATCAGGAACAGCACCTACATCCTCGAACGCGCGGCCCCGGGCGGCGATCAGGCGAGACGCGCCCTGGCGGTGATAGATCGCCAGGCCGGGCAGCTGGCTTATCTCGTGGACGAGCTCCTGGACGTGACTCGAATCACCCAGAACAAGATGGAGCTTCAGCGCCAGACGCTGGAGCTCAACGAGCTCGCGCGCGACACGCTGGAGGATCATCGCTCGCTCTTCGAGAAGGCCGAAGTGCACCTTGAGCTCCAGCCGGCTCCACGACCCGTGTTCGTGAACGCCGACTGGAATCGCCTGGCCCAGGTCCTTGGCAACCTTCTGCAGAACGCGGCCAAGTTCACGGGCCGAGGCGGAGCTGCTCGCGTCACCATCTCCGCCGAGGCGACTTCGAAGCGAGCGGTCATCCGGGTCGCGGACACGGGCGTAGGCATGGCGCTGGAGATGGTCGTGCGCCTGTTCCAACCCTTCAGCCAGGCGGATTCCACGCTCGACCGCGCCAAGAGCGGGCTCGGACTCGGGTTGGTGCTCGTGAAGGGGCTCGTCGAGCTGCACGGCGGGGAGGTCACTGCCCACAGCGCCGGGCTCGGAAGAGGGGCGGAGTTCGTCGTGCGGCTTCCCCTGGCGATGGAGACGGCCCCCGTTCCGCAGCCTCGCGAGAGCGCCACGCAATACCGTCGCCGGGTGCTTGTCATCGAGGACAACCGCGATGCGGCAGACAGCCTGCGCGAGGTGCTCGAGCTCGGCAAGCATGAGGTCGAGGTGGCGTACGACGGCCCGGAGGGCATCGCGAAGGCGCGGGAGTTCCGGCCCGAGGTGGTGCTCTGCGATATCGGCCTACCCGGGCTGGATGGCTACGCGGTTGCGCGCGCTTTCCGAGCAGACGAGGCGCTCAAGGGCGCCTACCTCGTGGCGTTGAGCGGTTACGCGCTTCCCGAGGACCTTCAGCGGGCGTCGGAGGCCGGGTTCGAGAAGCATCTGGCGAAGCCGCCAAGCCTCGAAAAGCTCGAGCAGGTGCTGGCGAGCATGCCTTCGCGGGCGCGCGGACCTGCGGGAAGTCCCCCCGAGACAGAAACGTTGCACTGAACAAGGTCGACCGCCAACCCGTCGCTGAGTCAAGCGGCTGCACCGGGCCCGTTCTCGAAGCCGGTCTACGAGGAGCTCCTCGCCCGCGTGGCCAAGCTTGAGCAGCAGCAGTCCTTCGTCGAGTCGGTGGAGAGCGACCAGGACGGATTCCTGGCCCTGGAGGTGCCTGCACGGAGCTGGGGGCCTGTCCAGTCCAGACGAGCCAGAAGCAGCCTTGTGCCATGGACCGATAGGGGCGGAGCCCATGCAGCTATCGAGGCAAGGTGGTCGTGCCGGTTAGCGCTCTTCAGAGCGCTTCGTAGAGGTAGCCGCGGGCTTCAGCCCGCGGTGGATCGCGAGCATGCCAGCCGCACCCGAGTAGAAGGCCGTGCGCTTCACCTTCGCCGCCTGCAGACAGCCTCAACACGGTGACACGCGGGCGCTTGGGCGCGCGTGGGTTGCAGGGCGGTCGAGGGCTGTGAGTCCGCGGTGATCCGGTTGTCGCGCGATCTTCATCGCGAGTCGACCAGGGTTCACCTTGACCTGCGCCGAGGCCTCGTGGCTCGCCTTCAATCTCGGGGCGGCTCAAATGCTCGCGACCACCGCGGGCTCAAGCTGGCTAAAGCCAGCTCAAAGCCCGCGGCTACCCTTACGAAGATGGGATGAGAAGGCCGTTCCCCCAACTCGTCAGCTAGGCTGGCGAGGTAGCGCACTCGAGGTGCAAAGGGAGAACGGCCATGACGAAGTATACCCAGGAACAGCTGCGGAAGCTGGACACGATCGGATGCGACCTCGGCGACAAGAAGAGCGAGTTGTTCGTGATCGGCGCGAAGGAGGCGACGTGGCGTCCGGACCCAATCGCGACGACGCGCGACGGCTTCCGCAAGTTCTTCGAGGACCGCAAGAGGGCGCACGTGGTGCTCGAGGTCGGGACGCACTCCAGGTGGACCAGCGCGCTGCTCGAGGAGCTGGGGCACATGGTGACGGTCGCCAATCCGAGGAACGTGAAGCTGATCTCGGAGAGCAACCGGAAGGACGACGACGTCGACGCCGAGATCCTGGCCAGGCTGGGTCGCGCCGACGTGAAGCTGCTGTCACCGATCAAGCACCGCGGCGAGGGAGTGCAGGCGGACCTGGCGATCCCGAAGGGGCGCGACGCGCTCGTGCGGTGCCGCACCAAGCTGATCAACCAGGCACGCGGCCTGGTCAAGTCATTCGGCTGCCGGCTGCCGAAGTGCGACGCGGCGTACTTCCATCGTCAGACAAAGGAATTCGTGCCAGAGGCCCTCAAGCCGGCGCTGCTTCCGCTGTACGAGGTGCTCGAGGAACTCGCCAAGCGGATCGCCGCCTTCGACAAGACGATCGAGGAGCTGGTCAGAACGCGCTATCCCGACGCCGAGCACGTGTCACAAATGAAGGGCGTCGGTCTGCTGACGGGTCTGGTTTTCATCCTGACCTTGGAAGACAAGAGTCGGTTCGCCAGGAGCCGCGACGTCGGCCCGTTCGTCGGGCTGAACCCCAGGAGGCGAAAGTCGGGCAACAGCGATCCGCAGCTGCACATCACCAAGGCCGGGGACGAGTTCCTGCGCCGACTGCTGGTCCAGGACGCCAACTACATCCTCGGGCCGCTTTGTCGCCAGGACAGCGACCTGCGGCGGTGGGCCCTGAAGCTGTGCGAGCGCGGCGGGAAGGCCGCCAGGAAGAGGGCAAAGGTGGCGCTGGCGCGCAAGCTCGCGGTGCTGATGCACCGGCTCTGGGTCTCCGGCGAGGTGTACGAACCTCTCGGCTACCGGCAAGACAAGAAGAAGGCTCACGCCGCGTAGGAGGCTCGCCCGCGAACGCTCAAGCAGGCCAGCGCACCGGCCGTACGACTTCAACGAATCCAAGAGAACCAACGAACCGCCCCGTCCGAGCGACTGCGACAATGCGCTATGGCTCTCGAGCCAGCTACGAAGATGGCAGCGCTCAGACGGTTCGGACCCCAGCATGCACCGGACGGGATGCCGTCCACTCAGAGTGCGGATGGAAGCAGGGCGGAGCGGTTTCTCTCGATTCCGGCGAGGTGGCGGAAAGGAAGCTGGTCTCTCGAGCCACCGGCGGGGCGTTGGGCTCATATGGAGGCGATGATGCATGTCACTCCGGATCGATCCGTGAGGCGCTTGATGACCTGACGCTCGAGCAACCCTCACTGCGGGCTCATATGGGCTCTGCCCATACCCGCTGGGGGCCACGGCCCCCAGACCCCGGGCTGGGGCTCGCTCGTGGACCCAAGGAACACCCGACACAACGGGCTCTGCTTGACATCGGGGGGCCTTCTCATGGAAGCGC
>JACRCT010000140.1 GCA_016218885.1 Deltaproteobacteria bacterium
CAGCGTCCCGATCGTCGAGATGGCCTGCGCCCGGAACTTGCCCCACGGCAAGCTGCCCAACGTTGGGCAGGTCGATCCGCAGCGTCCCGATCGTCGAGATGGCGGACCGCACCTCCCGTTCGAGCTGCAAATAGGTGAGCGGGTGGGGCTCGGCCTGCGCGCGTCGTGGCCGAGCGGGGAGCCGGAACACCTCGTGAGGCGCCGAGGCCTCAAAACCGCGGCGTACGTATCGCGGCGCAGGCGCGCCCATCCCGACGACCCGTTCTGGCCTGCAGGTGTGGAGGTCGACGCAGAATCAAGCCGTTCATCCCACGCGGTGCGATGGCGCGGAAGATCCTCGATGGACCGGGAATCGACGCCACGGCACCACCGATACTGGCGGCCCGACGGATACCGAGGCAGGAGAGCTTCGACCTGCCTCCGGACTACTCGGGCATCGACGAGCAGTACCCCGACTCACCGTAGTCGGCCTCACGCTTCCGGACTTGGCGATCGGCGCCGGGTGCGAACGAACCTGGGCGGGAATCTCTGCGCAGAAGGCTGCTTGTTTGTCCTTGGCGCGATGGGGATGACGTTCGGGCCCTTGGCGTAGTGAGCGGCCAGCGACCACGTAGATGCCCAGCCCCAGGTATTGCATCGCCGGTGACGTCGCGGAGGCAACCATCCCAGTGGAGGCCGTCGCCGTGTCCCAGCTCATCCGAGTCTCCTGACATCGATCACCGGCAGCGTCCGGGGCTACCGGTGCACGGTTCAGTCGTCGCCGAAGCCACCGGAGTCGTCGCCCATGTCTCCGGGGTCTTCGTGGTTCTCCTCGGCGACCGCCTCACCGGATGCATCGTGCTCGCTCAGCCCAGAGCGGTCGTCAAAGCCTCCGAGGAACTGATGCGCGATCGCGGTGCCGATGAAGCTCCCGGCGATGCTGCTCAGGAGGGTGCCGCCCAACATGCTGCCCATTCCCCTGCCGCCGAAGGCGCGTTCAAGTGAGCCTGGCCGACGAATCTCCGACCGCGTGGCCATCCTGGCCAGGGTCTGCGGATCAGTCTGGTTCGAGGCAGCGGCACGTTCGGCCACCGGGAGTCCTTGGTTCAGGTCCCGCGAGACCTCAGCCCGCTGCTCTGGGGTGAGCTGGGCGAACGCCTCGGTGTGTGCCTGCTCGATCGCCTCAGGTGGCGCGGTCCGTAGCAAGTATCGGTAGCGCGCGAGTGCCTGTTCATCGGTCGATGCCCCTGGCACCGGCTTGCGCGGAGACGGGGCCTGTCCGAAGAGTCTTTCAAGAATGCCCATTTGGAATCTCCCTACCTACCCAATCCACAGCGGTGGTCCCGGCAGCGCTCAAGCGAACATGACAGAGCTTCTCCGCGTCTGGCTGTCGGGCGTAGATGCTCGAGCCGGAGCCGTCACCCACCTGGTTGCAGCCAGCGCTCTTCGTCGCGCCCGGGTCAGGTGTGCACCGACGCTGGTTCTTGCTCGCAAGACAGGCTGTTCACCGGCCAAATCGGAGAGCGCATGGATGGACGGACGCCGACACAAGGACGGCGCTCGCGGCATTACCTTGGCCAGGCAGAACGCGGGGGTGGCAGCTGGGGCGGTTCGCCTCGCGAATCTCCGCCGCGCTGGGGATGGCCACGTTGCGGTGGGCACCGCCGAGAAGAGTCTGACTCGAGCCCATCCCGTGGTGCTGCGCCTCCGACGGGACTCCCCGCCCCTCCCGGCTCGAGCGAGTCCAGAGTGCCTACTCCGCCATGACGCAGTGCCCGGTCGAGCAGGTCTCCGCGGTCCGTCGCGACAACGGCCGCGACAAGGGCTACGACGTCGATGGCTGCGGGCGCCACGCGCGTTGCACTGGGCCCGACGGTCCGTGCAGGGAGGTCTTCACCGAGGTACAGCGCCTGGACATTGCGCGAAGGACCTTTGCCCAGGAGACCAATTGCCCCGTCATCGACGTCAAGGTCTACTTTGACGGGCCGCGGTTGGTGACCGACGGTTGCGGCCGGTACGCCCATTGTCCGGAGATCGGCGGGCCGTGCTTCACCATCCCGCGTCCGACCTGCGAGTCGATCGCCTTGAAGCGCCTGGATGCCTGCCGCGCCGGGACCGTCGCCAGCCAGCCGCAGAACCCCCATGCCACCTGGGAGAACCCTGCCCAGGTCGCAGGCGCGGTGGGCGAGGTGGTCAAAGTCTCGAGGGGCGCCAAGGAGTGCAACGAGCACTACGAGCAGGAGCTGCGGGCCTGCCGGCAGGCGGCCCAGCCCACCCCTTCGGCGCCGTAGGCGACTGCGCGCGGAGCAAGCTCGCGGATTCCCCGTCGGTCCCAGGTGGGAGTCTCGCAAGGAGCGCAGGCTGAGCTCCGTCCTCGCCGGCGAGGCCAGCGCTTCCTTCTCCTTGGCGCTCGGCGCGCACGCCTGCTTCGACTCACGGGTCTGCCAACTCCCGACGCGCGAGTTGGTCCGCGACAACTTCCGGTGCCGGCGCTGGGTGCGCGAAACCTGGGCGGGACGGCTGCCTTCACTCGTTCGCTCCGGTTGCGCTCGTCATACTTACGATGTAAGACCATGACACGTCGAACTTACGCCGTATGTGCCTCAAGCTTGCCCCGCGCGATCGGCGGCCGCGGGAGGCGCTGGAGCTCCATGGCTCAAAGGAAGAGAACGACGAGGAAGACAAGGCGGCCCCTCGACCGGGAACGCGTCCTGCGAGCCGCGATCTCGCTCGCCGACAAGGAGGGTATCGACGCGCTCTCGATGCGCCGGCTCGGCAAGAAGCTCGGGGTGGAGGCGATGTCCCTGTACAACCACGTGGCCAACAAGGACGAGGTGCTGGCGGGGATCGTCGACCTCATCGTCGGCGACATCGAAGTCGTGGAGTCGGCGGCCTCCTGGAAGGAGGCAATGCGCAGCCGGGCCATCTCCATGCGCGAGGTCTTCGCCTGCCACCCGTGGGCGTTGGGCCTGCTGGAGTCGCGCCGGAGCCTCGGTCCGGCCGCGCTGCGCTACTGCGACTCGGTGCTGGGCGTGCTGCGCCGAGCCGGGTTCTCGACGGTGATGGCGGTGCGCGCCTTCTCGGTGCTCGACAGCTACGCCTATGGCTACAGCATCCAGGAGAAGAACCTCCCGTCGGGTTCGGCGACGAAGACCACCCAGGCCACCGATCAGCTCCTGAAGCAGCTGCCGGAGAACGAGTACCCCTTCCTAGTCGAAACCGCGGCCAACGTCATGCGGTCCGGCTTCGACTTCGCCAAGGAGTTCGAGATGGGCCTCGATCTCCTCTTGGGCGCACTGGAAGGCTGGCGTGGCAGGGCATGAGCGCCGAGCAGCAGCCAGGGAGCAGCGGCTATTGCAGGAGGACTCACACGATGAACGACGTGGGCTCGAGACTCTCAACGCTCTGGACCGTGGTGGTGTTCAACATCGTCTTCGCGGACATCCTGACCTTCATCATGCCTGGAGCGCTGCAGGGATTGTGGGCCGGGCAGGCGGGCATGCAGGTCACGCAAGGGCTGCTCTTGGTCTTCGCGCTCCTCTTGGAGATCCCTATCGCGATGATCTTCCTGTCTCGCATCCTGAAGTCGGGGACCAGCCGCTGGGCGAACACCGCTGCGGCGCTGATCACCACGCTGTTCGTCGTGGGCGGCGGCTCCTTGAGCCTTCACTATGTCTTCTTCGCGACGGTGGAAACCGCGTGCATGGCGCTGATCGTGTGGTCGGTCTGGACTCGGTACAAGGCCGACGACGCGCCGCAAGCCACCGGGAAAGAAGCTGGGCGAGCGACGCCGCGCGGCAGCAAGGGGCGCTTCCGCGGTCGTCGAGCCGGCAACGGGGAGGACATGTTGCGGCTCGCGTCGCGAAGCCACGGAGGGCAAGGACATGACGAACATGCGGAAGGCTGGCGGCATCGCCGCGGTGGTGGCCGCTGCGACCTATGTCTTCGCGATGGGGCTCTTCGCGACCACCATGAAGCCGATGGCGGACGAGAGCATCGTCTTCGAGCAGTACATGGCGTTCCTTTCGGCCCATGAGACCCTGGTCTTCGCCTGGCACTCCTCGATGTATTTCGTCAATGGGATCTGCCTCGTCGTTCTCGTCCTGGCGCTGCACGAGCGGCTCAGGGACGGTTCGCCACGGCTGGCGAAGATCGCGTCCGCGTTCGGCTTCATCTGGGTCGCGCTCGTGTTCCTGAGCGGGCTGATTCTCAACGGCGGCACCAGCGCCCTCCTCAAGCTGTACGACAGGGCCCCTGCACAGGCGGAAGCGCTCAAACACGCGCTCGACGCGATCACCTCCGGGATCGACTCCTCCGACAGGCTGCTGGGAAGCCTTTGGGTCGGGTTGGTCAGCGTCGCCGCCCTCCGCACCAAGGACTTCGCGCAAGCGATCAACCTATTCGGGCTGGCGATCGGCGCGGCCGGGCTCGTCGGGACAGCGGTCCCGGGGCTCGCGGCCGTCAGCTACATATTTGGTTTGGGAGCCATCGTCTGGTGGCTTGCCCTGGGTTACTGCATGCTGCGCGGACAAGGCGCTGCCGCATCCGCCAAAGAATAGGGAGTGCAGGCAGCCGCGACCTGGGGGCGCTACCGGGGCCGCGGGCCATGGAGCAGGCCCCCGCCAAAGAACAGGTAGAAGAGCTTGTCGGGATCGTTGGGGTCGACCACCACGTTCTCGAGATTGGTCTTCAGCGCCATGTTCTCGTTCCTCGTCCAGGTCGCGCCACCGTCCAGCGAGTAGAGCGCCCCTCCGTTGCCCCACGTGCCGTCGAGCTGGTGGGCCGCGCCCACGTGGACCTTGCTGCCGTCGGCCGGGTCCAGGGCGATGCCGAAGGGATGGGTGACCTGCGTCATGCGATTCCAGGTCGTACCGCGGTCGGTCGACTTCCAGGCGCCGGTGGCGAGCCATTGGAAGTGGTTCTCGATGTCCACCATCCAGAGCACGTCGCGGCCCGGCCTCGTGAAGTCCACCGCGAACCGGGTCGGGTACTCGAGCAGCTTGTAGCCGGCGCCGACGTTCGAGGGCCGGTTCACCGTCCCGCGCAGCAGCTGCCAGGTGGTGCTGCCCGCTTGAGCGTCGAGGAAGTAGATGCCGGTGGAGGCGCTGTTGGTCCAGGTCGGGCGGTCTCCGGTGAGCAGCGCGTAGGCGTTGCCGTTGGCCGGGTCGGTCTCGATCTGCGGGATGATCAGGCTTGCGCCCGTCAGGCCGGCATTGAAGTAGGTCCAGGTCTGTCCCTGGTCCACCGAGCGCGCGATCCCCGCTCCCTGCGTGCCGGCGTAGAGCACCCCGCGCACCGCATCGAAGGCGACCGACAGGAACTGGCGGTCGAGCGCCCCTCCAGTAGGGGTCAGCCGGATCCAGGTCCGCCCACGGTCGTCCGAGCGGTAGACGCCGCCTCTCCCGACCAGCGCGCTTCCCCAGTTGTCGTGCGGGAAGTCGTGACTGCTGCCCGAGACCCCGTAGACACGATCGACGACCGCCGGGTCGAAGGCGTAGTCGTAGTTGGAGTTGTACTCGATCTGCGAGATTCGGAAGGACTGCCCGCCGTCTTCGCTGACGAGCCCGCCGATGTCCGCGAAGGCGACGTAGGCGAGCTGCGGGTTGGCGGGATGGAAGCGCATGCGCAGCGCCGAGGTGACCTCCAGCCCCGTCGAGCGCCAGGCCTTCTTCTGGGCGCGGGGCGGCTCGTCGGCGAACTCCGTGAACGGCGCGTGCCAGGAGTCGCCGTAGTTGTAGGAGATGTGCGTGAAAAACCACCCGGTGCTCCCGACCTGCGCCGAGTTGCGCTGGTTGACGGCAAAGCTCTCGTAGAAGCTGTCCCACCAGCCGACGTCGAGCCCCACCGCGCTCCACTCCAGCTTGTCCGCGGGCCAGGGGGTGTAGGGGACCTGATCCCAGTCCTCGATGAGGAACTTGAGCGTCCAGCTCTGGCCGGCGTTGCGGGACACCCAGACCTTGCTGCCATAGGCCTTGGCCCACTTTCTGCCGCCGGTCACGTAGATCGTCTGGGAGTCGTTCTCGGCCATGCGCAGGAAGTCGCCAGCGTCCTTGTCCGATCGTTGGAAGGGGCCGCTGTCGCGCTTGATCCAGACGTAGCCGCAATCCGCCTTGTTGGCGTCCTTGCGCGCCGCATCCAACCAGCTGATCGCGTCGACCCAGGCACAGGCGGAGGCTCCGTTGCCATCGATGAACGCCAGGGTGACTCCCTGGGCATCGCGCCCGCCGGCGAAGGAGCGAATGGGCGGCGACTCCGGCTGGTACCACGAGGAGAAGGAGCCGCCCGCATCCCGGGAGACGTAGACGGTCGAGGCGGTGGCGTGGAAGACCACGCGCCCGGGGTTCTGGTAGTCGATGAACGTGCCCAGCCCCTCGCCGCTCACCCCAGTGCTGCGCGTCCAGGTGGTTCCTGCGTCCAACGTGCGCAGGACGCCGGTGTTGGTGACCGCCAACACCACGTTGGGGCTGAAGCTGTCGGGAACCCAGTAGCGGATCTTCTCACCGTCCTCGAGAGGGACCTCGATGGGCGACCAGGTCAGGCCGGCGTCGGTGCTGCGCTTCGGCTTGATTCCGCGAGCGGCGTGGAAGACCACCTGCGGGTCGGCGCTGAAGCCGAAGTAGGCCGCGGAGGCCAGCTCCTGCGAGAAGCTCACATATTGCTGGTCGACGGCCTGCCATCGCCCCTCGTTGGCGCGCCGGAACACGGTGCCCATGTCCGTCCCCACGAAGGTCAGCGAGGCGTACGGGCTGAACGACAACGCGCTCATGGCCCCCCCGCCGCCGATGCCGCGGGGCTCATACGGCCAGTCAGCCTCGAGCTGACAGCCGGAGGGCGTCGGCGGTGAGGTCCAGCCGACCTCCAGCGGCGGCGTGGAGGCCGACGGAAGATCGGGGTACTGAGCGTCGACCTCAGGTCGTGGGTCACTGGCGTCCGCCGTCGGGGGCGAGGAGCCCGTGTCTGGTGCCTGCTCGGTGTCGGCATCGAGGAGGCCCGCGTCCTGCGGCGACGGGGGAGTGTCCACGTCGGGAGAATCGCCGGTATCGGGCACGTCGCCGCCCGCATCGGGCGCAGGCGCGGTCGCATCCTCGGCAAGGAGGGCGCCGTCGGCAAGGGCCGGCCCGGAATCAGCGTTCAAGGCGCTCATCTCGACGGTACATCCCACCAGGCCGCTGACCGCCCAAGCGACGGCAAGGTGAGCAAGACCGCGCCTCGCATGATCGACTGCTCGAGCCTTCATCGAAGCCTCCGCGACGAGCTTGGCGGGAGTGTACGCCCCTTCTCTGCGGCCATCCCAAACGGCCGGTGTAGTCTGCGCCGGTGGCCAGCGCATCAGGGCGCTGGCCCGGTGCACGCAGACGATAGGTGAGGAAGCGCCTGGGTCTAGCGACCAGACGCCATATTCCACACACGCCGGCGAGCGGCGCTCGATCTGCCGACTTCGGGCGCGGAGCGGGGGCAGGATAGCGTAGGCTGCTCTCGCTCATGGCAAGCCTGAACGAGACACTCGACGACGACCCAGCCCCTTTCCCGCAGCTGGATCCAGCCGAAGCTGCCCGGCTGATCCGCGTGGCCGTGGCCCGACGCGCCTCCTTCGCCGGCGCCCCCTTCCCCGTTCGCTTGTTCGACCGCGGCGCCGACGGCATCCCGCGCCTGGTCATCGAGCGCTTTGGCACCGCCCTTCGGGTGAGCGGCGGACCGGAGAAGGCGCCGCTGCTCCCGGCGATCCGCGGGGCGCTTGGCGACCCTCCCGAGCTCTTCCACCGCTTCGGCCACCTCGCGATGGGTGGCCCGGATGCCGGCCAGCGCATCGTCGTCGAGCACGGGCTCCGGTTCGAGGTCGGGCTCCTGCCGCACCGGAACTCCGGCCTCTTCCTCGAG
>JACRCT010000141.1 GCA_016218885.1 Deltaproteobacteria bacterium
CAGCTCCTGGTCCACCATCGGCGCGAAGAGCGCCTGGGCCTGCTGGTGCTTCAACGATGTGGACGCCACTTCCACCGCTCAAACCCCTTCCAGCCGCGCCATGATCTCCGCCAGCGCGGCGCGCGCTCGATGCAATCGACTCTTCACCGTGCCTTCCGGCTGCTCGGTGATGGATGCGATCTCATGGTACGAGAGGCCTTCGACGTCGCGCAAGACCACGAGAAGACGGTGTTCTTCGTCGAGCTCGGTGATGGCTTGCTGCACCATGGCCCGCGTCTCCCCCACCGACACCGCGTCGTCGGGACGCTGGCTGGGCGCGTTCGCCTCCAGCACCGACTCGGGAACGTCGGAGATCTCGGTGGACCTCCCGCGCTCTCGCCGACTCAGGTACTTGAGGCGGTTGAGGCAGTGGTTCTTGGCGACCCGGAAGATCCATGTGCTCAGCCGCGACTCGCCCCGGAACCGCCCCACCGAGGAATGGACGGAGACGAAGATCTCCTGGGAGAGGTCCAGCGCCTCCTCGCGATCCCCCAGCATCCTGAAGACCAGGTCGAACACTCGATCCTGGTTCGCCTTCACCAGCTCCGCGAAGGCCCGCTCGTCGCCCCGACGCAGCCGCCGCAGGAGCATCCGCTCGCGATAGGCCTCCAGCGCGTCGGGGTCGTCCGCGGCAGGCTTGTCGGCCTCTTCGAGGGCCGCCGTGGCCTCGACCCGGGCCGTCACTGCCCCGGAGGCCACCACGGGAGCCGCGACCGGCGCGACCACGAGGTCCCGCTCGTCCAGATCACCCTGCGGCACGACCTCCGGCATTCGAGGCCTCGACCAGCTCAGGACCACTTGCTGAAGCAGTATGACAGGCAGAGCGCGCCAAAAGTTCTGGCTCGAGGCTCATCTCAGAGAGATCGCCACCTGCGGCTGCAGGGGCGGATGAGCCAAGAGGCTGGAATCTGATTGGATTCGACCCGGGCTCCCAACCGGGGCGAGCCTGCCACCAGGCTCAGTGCACTGGAACGGCACGATGCACCTTGGGCACCCTGGGGGTGCTCACTCTCGGCGAGCGCCCTGACATCAGGTCCATCAGGGCGACGAAGGCGATGGCGTTGAGTCGGATGCCACCAAGCACCGAGACGTTGGGGCCGCGCCCATCGACGGTCGCGAAAGCCTGGGTGAACAGCTCGATGGCGTTCTTGCTGCCGACGGCGAGGTCGACCTGCATCCCGCCGCCCAAGGCCGCCACGTCGCCTCTCTTGGCGTAGGAGAAATGGGGCCCGATACCTACGCGCGCGAAGAGCGTCCACCAGTTGTAGCCGGAGGAGAGCGTCAACATGGGCGCGAACTCGAAGCGCCAGTACTGGGGCGGCGGGCTGCGATCCTCCTCGTCGATGACGTTGCCGGCCAGCCCGAAATCGAGCATCCAGCCGACCGCGGCCCGGGGACCGCCCAAGTCGTATTCCTGGCCCAGCGTGAGATCGAGCTTGCCGACCCAGGCCGTGAAGTCGTCCTCGAGCAGGCGCCCGTAGCCGATACCCACCTGCGGGAACACGAAGTAGTGATCCGCGCGCACGACGCCGGGCGAGGCCCACAACGCCAGCGCCCCGAACACTGCCAACAGGATCCTTCGGCTCATCGATCCTTCCCTCTCCGCCCCCCGCCAACCCCTCATCCCCTCAGGGCGCGCCGCGGCCTTCCGGCCCTCCGCCGCAGGTCTGTCGTTCGCAGGATACACGAGCGATGGCTTGCCCTGTCGGCGCGGGAAACGAGGAACATTACGGTCGCAAGGAGGAAACCCAATGCGGGCGGCACGCCCACGCCCCGGGAGGAGGGACAGGCGTGGCTGCCTTGCTCAGGGCTCGACGGAGAATCCCAGCGAAGCGACGTAGACGTCGGTCAGGGCCAGCTCGGTGTACCAGAGGTTCTGCATTGGCTTGAACCGAGTGCCCACTGCAGCATGGCGGATCTCGAGCTTCACGTTGTTGGACCCGACGTCGGACACGGACGCGCGCACCTTGCAGCGCGAGCTGATGCCGTCGGACATCGGGTTGCCCTCGAGGCAGATCTGGTCGTCGACCATCAGGCGGCGCACGAACTCGAGGCCCTGGTCGCGGACGGCGCGGCAGTCCTTCTTGCGCCGGCCCTCTTGGGCGGCGCAGCGATCGGTCCTGGGGTCGTTCACGCGGTCTGCGTAGCGCCCGCCCTCGTCCACGTGGGGCATGCGGGCCATGGCGGCCGGAGCCAGGCACCCTGCCAGGCACAAGGCAGGGGCCACGAGAAGGGCGAGGCGCATGAGCCTACTCCTGCAGCCGGTTGGGATTGCGAACGCCCAGCAGCCACGCGGTGATGAACTCGTCGAGGTCGCCGTCGAGCACCGCGTTGACGTTGCCCTTCTCGACTCCGGTGCGGTGATCCTTGATCAGCTGATAGGGGTGCAAGACGTAGGAGCGGATCTGCGAGCCGAAGGCGATGTCCATCTTCTGGGCCTCGGCCTTGTTGCGCTCCGCGTCGCGCTTGCGCATCTCGATGTCGTACAGGCGCGAGCGCAGGACCTGGAAGGCCAGGTCGCGGTTGCGGCTCTGGCTGCGCTCGGTCTGGATGGTGATGACCATGTTGGTCGGGATGTGGCGCAGCTGGATGGTGGAGGAGGTCTTGTTGACCTTCTGGCCGCCGGCGCCGCTGCCGCGGATGGCCTTCACCTCGACGTCCTTCTCCGGGATGTCGATGGAGATGCTGTCGTCGATCTGCGGGTGGACGTCGACGGAGGCGAAGCCCGTCTGCCGGCGGGCGTTGGAGTCGAAGGGGCTGATACGCACCAGCCGGTGCACGCCGCACTCTGCCTTGAGGAAGCCGTAGGCGAACTCGCCCTCGACCAGCAGGGAGCAGTTCTTGAGGCCCGCCTCCTCGCCGGCGACGTAGTCGTTGATCTCGACCTTCCAGCCCTTGCTCTCGCAGTAGCGGGTGTACATGCGCAGGAGCATGGCCGCCCAGTCCATCGAGTCGGTGCCGCCGGCCCCCGCGTTGATGTCGAGGAAGGCGGAGGCCCGGTCGTTGG
>JACRCT010000128.1 GCA_016218885.1 Deltaproteobacteria bacterium
CCACGAGGGCGAGGAGGCGTCGTTCCTGGGCGCTGACAGCGGGAGCTTGATTATTCCGGGAGTCGGCAGCGTTGCGGTGCGAACGGGCGTCAAGGACGCGGCCGAAGTGGAGACGCAGCTCGCCAGGACACGGGAAGAGCTGGCGGGGCTCCTCGGCAAGCACCAGGCCGAGGACGTGTCCGCCCTCCAGGTCGCTCGACAAGAGGCGAAGAGTCGCGAGGGCCAGGCGCTCGCGTTGGAGGAGCAGATCGCCGCCACGCTCGGCGGCGAGGGCAGCCTCGAAGACTCCCGGGAGGCGCTGCGCGACCTTTCCGGACGATTGGCAGAAGCGGCCGTGCGAGTCGGGCAGGTCCCGGAGCAGATCGTCGAGCCCGAACCGAGCGAGACCATCTCTCTGGATGCCGAGCTGAAGAAGGCTCGCAAGGAGCGGGCTGCAGCCGAGAAGGCGCGCGAAGCTGCCGAGGAGGGTCGGGCTACCG
Organism: Deltaproteobacteria bacterium; assembly: GCA_016218885.1. Classification (GTDB taxonomy): domain Bacteria; phylum Myxococcota; class Myxococcia; order Myxococcales; family UBA5297; genus JACRCT01. The sequence goes on from JACRCT010000128.1 coordinate 480, forward strand.
CCGACAAGGCGCTGCGCAAGGTCACGCGTGAGCGCGACGACGCCATCCAGAGTGCCAGGACGCTCGAGGCCCAGCGCGCGGCGCGGATCGTGGCCGTGGGCACGTTGGAGGAGGTTGCAGGGGGGGCGAAGAAGGCGGCAGCAAGCCAAGCGCTGGCCCAGACCGCAGCGCAGGAGCTCGAGGCCCGGCTGCCCCCGCCATTCGCGCGTGCCTCCACCAAGGTCCCGAAGCTCCGGCAAGCTCTCGAAGCGCTGGACAAGGCGTCGCAGGATGCGCTTCGCGCCGCCGATGGTGCGCGAGCGCTACTGGAGAAGGTCTCCGGAGAGGGGCTCTACTCGCGCCTCGCGCTGGTGGAGGAGCAGCTGGCCCTGGGCAAGCGCGACGAAGCAAGGCTGGCCGCCCGCGCGCACGCCATCCTGCTCTTGAATCGCCTGGCCCAGACGCGCCAGCAGCAGACCGAGCGCTCGGTGGCAGAGCCCATCGAGGCGGAGGTGCGCACCAGGCTCGACTACCTGCGCGGCCTGTCTTCGGCGGCGGCTTCCACGGTCGTGTTCAGCGACCTCGAGACCGCCCATGTCCGCGTGCCTTCGAGGAGCGCGATGGAGACGCCCTCCCAGGCCGCGCTGGAGGCGCTGTCCTGGGGCGCGCAGGAGCAGGTGATGCTGGTGGTGCGGCTCGCGCTCGGGGAGCTCTTGGCCAAGAAGGGACCCGGCGCGGAACCCCAGCTGGTGGTGCTGGATGACGCCCTGGTGAACGCCGACTCCGCCCGACACAAGCGCGCGCTCGACCTCGTCGCCGCGGCGGCCGAGCGGCTGCAGATCCTCATCCTCACCGCCTTCCCCGAGCGCTACCGCGCCCTCAATGCCACCATGCATGACCTTGCGGCGATCAAGGGCAGCACCGCGGAGAATGCGGCATAGGTTGCGGTCTACGCCGCTCGCCGGAGGAAAGCACCGCATGCAGAACCGATGCGAATGCCCACGCTGCCGGGCCGAGCAGATAGCGGACAGCCTGAGGGCAGGGAAAGGCCGGCCATGATCGAGCAGGAGCCAAAGGGCGAGATCCTCCTCTACCAGGTCGAGAACGGTGCACCGCGCATCGAGGTTCGTTTTGTCGACGAGAACCTCTGGCTCACCCAGAAGCTCATTGGGGAGCTGTTCCAGAAGGACGTCCGCACCATCAACGAGCACTTCAGAACATCTTCGAGGAGGGCGAGCTCTCGCCCGAGTCAGTTATCCGGAATTTCCGGATAACTGCCGCGCTCGACCTCCTCCTACCCCACCCTCGCGAATCGGATGGGCTTGCTCACGTTCTTCACCTTGGCCTCGTCCATCTCGCTGAAGGCGAACGCCTGGGCCTCGGGCATTCCCCGCAGCGCCTCGACCACGCTGTCCATGGCCAGGATCTCGCGGAACCCGGCCAGCGACTGCAGCCGCGCCGTGGTGTTCATCCCCGACGAGAACGCGGTCAGGTCCTGGTTCGGCCCCATCGTCCCCACACACGCCGGGCAGAGGTTGATGCCGATGGCCAGCCCTAGCCCGCGCGCGAAGTCGGGGTGCTTGCTCAGCTTCTCGGCGAGGTGCTTCTCGCCATAGGCGATCGTGAAGTCCAGGATCTCCCTGGCCGCCCGCGCCGCCGCCAGCGCCCGCTGCTCCGGCGCCTCCTGGTAGAAGGGCGGCCCGAATAGCCCGATGATGCAGTCGCCGACCATCTTGTCGAACGTGCCGCCGTGCCTCCAGAGGATGTCCACCGCGCCCGCGCTCCAGTCGTCGACGAAGCGGCCGATGACCGAGGGCTGCTCGAGCACCTGCTCCGAGAGCTTGGTGAAGCCGTTGATGTCCGCGTAGAGGATGGCGATCTTCTCCTCGCGCGGGGCCAGGAACTTCTCTTGGTAGTGGGTCTCGCGCAGCAGCGCGTTGATCACCGGGCCCGGGAAGAACTGGGCCAGGTGGCGCCGCTCGCGGTTGTGGTCGACCAGGCGCTCACGAGCCATCTCGGCCAACAGCCGCACGAGGTCGAGGGCGAAGGTCGAGAACCCGTCGGGGCCGGCCAGCACCAGCACCTTGCCGAGCCAGTCCGCGCGCTTGGCGCCGCTCACCAGCACGTTCTCCACTGCCCCGTCGATGCCCAGCACCACCCGCAGCCGGTGCCGCTCCGGCGAGAGCAGGTCCAGCCCCTGCTCCTTTATCGCCGTCTCCATGCCCGGGTGCGGGCGCTCGTTGTGGAACTCGAGCTCGCCGTCCCGGTACATCCGGTAGAAGAGGTGGTCGGCGTTCACCGAGTCGCGCCAGACGAAGACCAGCTTCTGGAAGCCCACGCAGCGGTGCAGCACCGCCACCGCCTCGTCCAGCCCCGCCTCGAAGACGCGGTTGGACAGCGCCAGGTTGATCTGCTCGATGAGGGTCTGCTTCTCCGCCGCGGTGTGGATGGTGGTGAGGACCGCGTCCAGCTCTTCGGCCACGCAGTCCAGGCGCTCGCGCGCCGCCTCCTCGGTGCAGAGGATCTCGTCGAAGAGGAAACCGACCTGCCCCACCTCGGTCCCGGCGACATCCAACCTCTGGCAGAGCAGCACCTTGCCCGCCACCCGATGCAGCCCGTCGGCGCGCCCGGTCAGAAGCGTCCAAGGGTCTTCGCCGCCCAGATCCCCGAAGCCGAACGCTGCCTTGTTGAGGGCCTCGTCGCGGGTGAGCACGGCGCCGCCGCACGCCCCCATCCTCCCCGTCACCTTCGCCAGGAAGCGGTCCAGCGAAGCCTTCAGCGAGAGCCGATCGCGGATGCACTCCTCGAGCACCTCGTCGGCGAAGGCGTTGAGCGCGATGCGCTCGCGCAGCTCCTCGACCTCGGTGGGGAACGCCAGCAGCGACATGGGGCACTCCTTCAGCGGGTGACGGGACAGGGATCGACCTGCGGGGGCGTCCGCGGGGTGCGTTCCTCGGCCACGAGGCGCCCATCGGGCAAGAGGTCCATGAGCCAGTAGCCCTCGTGGCCGCGCTCGGTCGAGCTGCCGGCGTCGAAGACGTCGGGGCGCCCCGGCACAGCGCGATGCCAGAAGCGGTGGTGCACGTGGCCGTGGTGCAGCGTGCAGCGACGGCCGGCGAGCATGCGCAGCAGCTCGCCACCGTCCAAAAGCCCGTGGGAGACCCGGTCCGGGCGGCCACTGCGGTGCAGCGGCGCGTGGTGCACGAGCACGCAGATCCAGCGGTCGCGCACCGCCGGGTCGTCGAGCAGGCGCGCCAGCGCCCGCCGTTGCTCGCCGCCGACGCTGCCGAACGAGAGCCCCGGCACCGGCGCCAGACGCGTGCTGTCGAGGCCGATGACCGCCAGCTCGCCCCCGACGAGCCGCACGAAGGGATAGCCCCGGCTCCCCGGGTACGCCGGCAGGTCGCTCCTGAGCAGGTCCGCGAAGTGGCGCTCGAAGCGCCTCCCGGCCATCGCGTGGGAGGTGTAGCGGTCGTGGTTGCCGGGGATGACGGTGAGCAATCCGGGCCGGGCGATGGGCTCCAGCGCCGCGCGGGCACAGGCGAACTCCTCCTCGACCGCGAGCGCGGTGAGGTCGCCGGTGAGCAGCACGTGATCGGGCCGAAGCTCCTGGATCTCGTGGACGATCTGCTTGAGCGCGCCGAGCGCGTTGTGGAAGCGCTGCGCCCGCCGCAGGCCCACCCACTCCAGCTGGGCCACCGCGCGCCTCCACCCGTAGCGCCGCAGGGGGAGGCTCGCGTAGTCGATCTGCACGTGGACGTCACTCAGATGGATCAGGCGCATGGGCCCTCAAGCCCTACCGGGAACCGGGCCCCTCGCGCAAGGGCGGCTCTGGCGGGAGCGCCAGCGGCGGGATCGTAGTGGAGGTTTCTCCGGCGACGGGTTCGCCGGCGACTGAAGTCGCGCCTGAGGTTGCGAAGTCCGCCTGCGCGGACTGATCAAAGGACCGTGCGGCTTCCTTTGCGCTGGGCGAGTCCCGAACTAGGCACTGCAAAGGATGAGATCTCTTCGGTTGAGTCAAGTTCCGGGTGAGGCAGGGATTCGCGGACAGAGCGAGCCTGCCCACTCGACGAGTGGTGAGTGGAGTAGGTTCGCCGAGGCACGCTGCGAAGACTCAGGCCCATGGCGTGGTGAACGTTCCGTGGCTTCGCAATGGATGAGAGCGAAGTCCTGTCCCAGAGACGGGATCCAAAGGGCGGTCGCGGGTGTGCAACCGCGCCCTCTGCCTTCTCCGACTCGGGCTTCACGATCCTCGGCCGCTCCCGCAGCTGATGATCCGGTCGCGCCACCCTGCGGAGCAACTGAAGGCGTTGAGCGCGCTGCTACCCGATTACGGGTTCGACTTCTCGTGCGAGGTGGGCGAGAGCTGGAAGCAGATCCTCGCCAACTTCGGGTTCTGGGCGGCGACCCCAGCTGAACGGCGAGGGCTCACGAGCAACGAGGGCACGTGAACGTTCGCGGCCATCGCGCAAGTATGGAGGCAGCGCCCCTCAACGGCTCGATGGTCCCCACCCGTGCAGACATCGTGGTCATTCCGGCGGAACACAGTAGACTCGCGGCTGCATGGAACAAGAGCACCTTCACCCGTCGCGCTTCGACTTCAAGGAGCCGCACGACACTGCGGTCTTCGTCTGCACGAAGGTGGTCGACGGGGCGCCTATTCTGTACGTCTCGCGTGATTCGGACGGAGACTGGCAGTTCCTCTGTGGCGGCGACCACCGGGATACCGTAACCGACGGCGCGGTCATGAGGTGCCTTGGCTGCATGGCCGCCCGAGACCTGACGCTGAACGACGTCGCTGGCCTCGGAAGGGACCAGGTAGCGAGTCGCGAGCGTGTTGGTGCTCCATGGACGAGCTCGGATGCGGACCCGCGCTGGGTGGACCTCTTGGAGCGATCGTGGGCCTGCTCCTCCTGCGGCAAGCAGCACGAGGGCCTCTTCGACTTGGCCTGCAGCAAGCCCGAGCAGTGGCCGGGGAGCGAAGAGAAGAAGCCCAACTCTGAAGCGCTCCACTCGCAGCACTTCCTGTCCGAGGACTTCTGCATTCTCGAGGGCGAGCACTACTTCATCCGCTGCGTGCTCGACATCCCGCTCCTCGGAAGCGGCGGCCGAAGCTTCGGCTATGGGGTGTGGTCTACGCTCTCCCGTAAGAACTTCCTTCTCTACCAGGAGACCTTTGACTCCGGCGAGCAGAGGGACCTTGGACCGTGGTTCGGTTGGTTCTCGAATCGACTCAAAGGCTACCCCGACACACTGAATCTGAAGTGCCAGGTCCATCTGCGGGCGGCACGGCAACGTCCTTGGATCGAGCTTGAATCGACGGACCATCCACTTGCAGTGGAACAGCGAAGCGGCATCACCTTTGACCGCCTCGTCGAGGTCCTCGCGCTCCATGGCCATGGCTGTGATCGGGCGATCCTGAATTGAGACTGATCGGCGCTACCCCCGTATCCACAGCGAGCGGCCACTGGGAGCCCGCGGAAACGCGGGGCGAATTCCTCGCGTCGGAGAAGGCGTGCCCCTGTGGCAGAGGCTTACCGTTAATGGAGTCCATAGACGGCAGAACTATTGACTTCTTAGTTGC
>JACRCT010000130.1 GCA_016218885.1 Deltaproteobacteria bacterium
GCGTGGGCGATGAGCCACGATTGCGCGCAAGATCCTCGACCACCTCGACCTGCCCACCAGCCCTCTCGCTCGTGCTCCCGCCCGGCGGTTCGGCGCAGGGCGAGCCCTTCGCCGGTCCTTTTCAGGGACGTATCGGGAGGCCAACATGAAGGGTCTCACGAGACTCGGGGATGCTTCTGGTCAGCCTTGCTTGGGCGCTGGATCGTGCTTCGCGCTTGCGCTGGCGCCCGTCGCCCCACCGATCACCTGCGCCGGCGCCTGAACCCAAGCGCCACCCCGAGCGACAGCAGGGCACCCGAGAGGATGGGGCCGCTCGTCGAGGAGCAGCTCGAGCCCCAGACGACGACAGGCACATCGATGCAGGCGGCAGCGGGCTCTCCAGCAGGATAGATGGCACACGCTCCCTGGAGATCATCCGCGTCGAGGGTGCGCTTCTCCAGGTCCTCACCCAGCTCGTTGTTGATGGAGAAGTACATCGTCCTGTCTTCGAGAGCGCTCGTGGCGGTTCCCAGGCTGGGCCGGGGCGGCACCCTGGGATCGCCCTGGTCCGCCAACCCGAGAGCGTGGCCGAGCTCATGGGTGACGACGCTCTGCACGTCCATGATGTTGCAGGGCTGGCCGGGCAGACACTCGCGCTGCTCGACCACTCGGAAGCGATAGGCCCCGGTGGCGTTCAGCTCCACGTCCGCCTCTACGATTCGCCCATAGGCGTCGAAGAAGACGGTCGTCAGGCCAACGGTGGAGGGACCCGAGGCCCAGCAGAGGTATTCGTTGACGCAGCTCGAGTCGGTCTTGACCTCGAGCGCGGTCTGCGCCTGCCCATCCTCGTCCAGGGCTTCGACCTTCGTCAGGCACCCTCCAGGCGCGCCGAGCTCGGAGCAGGTCTTGGTCCGCAGCATGATCACGTTGCGCCTCGTTCCTGTCGGCGAAGCTCCGAGCGCGGCGTCCTCGGTCAGGCCCGCATAGTCGAGCTTGAGGTCGCTGCACCCGGTATTGCCCCAGGTCTCGAGGCTCCGAATCACCGCCTCCTCCAGGGCTGGCCCGATGCTCTCTGCTCCGCCGGGGTTGAGCCAGAAGGGAACCCGGCGGTTCGTCCAGTAGAGGCAAACGTTGGGATCCTTGCCGACGGATCTCAGGAAAGGCCGAGGGTCGAGGGGCATCCCGAGCCAGGAGACGAGCCCCTCTGGCAGCAGCGACGTCTTCTGCAGGGCCGTGTCCCCGAGGGCCTCGCGGACCCGCTGCGCAAACTCGGGCTCCAACACCGGCCCGAAGGTCCAGGGTGGGAGCGCGGCTCCCTCCGCCGTGAAGCCGCGAGCACCGGACACCCTTTGGATCACCGCGCTTCGACCCGCTTCGTCGTGAGCGACGTTGAACTTGCCCTGAGCGAAGCCGTGGAGCGTGGCAGGGCCGCGGCCCTGCTGCCGAAGGAAGAGCAGCACCGTCTCCCCCGGCGCCAGCGTGGGCGCTCCAGGGACCCGCTGCCGCCATGGCCCGACCGCCCCACCGAGGGTGAGAACCTCGACCGCCGTTGCCGGCGCGCCCTTAAGCACGTAAGCGATTTCGACGGTGGAGAGCTGCACCAACCTCCCAGAGAGCTGGGCCGCTTCCTGCGAGCGCACCGTGCCGCGAACGATGAGGTCCGCTCCGCGCGCCAGCTCCTCGAAGCTCTGGGCCACGAAGAGGCTGGCATGCGCCGGTGCTGCATGAAGGAGCCAGACCAGTATCAATAGAGCGGCTCGGTCGATTGAAACGCTCAGGTCCATCTCTTGCCTCTTCACTTTCGTGCCCGCTCGGCTTGCGATCGCCACCCGTCACAAGCGGAGATCATGGACCGCCAATGACCTGGCTGGCCAGCGGCAGAGAGCGCCTTCCCCCGCCCCCGTTGGCGGAGTGCCGTCCGCTGCGCGGTGGTGTTCGCCCGGACACTCGAGCTGGCGTCCCCTCATCGTGCCTCCACCAGCGTCCGGTATTGCTCGCGGTTGCCGGCGTTGCCGTTGGTGATGACGCACCGGGGAGGTCCTCGACACTCTCAACCTCGAGGGCGGGGTGGAGTCGTCGCCGGCGGAGTTCGGGAGCATGGGCGTGGTGGGGACGCGCGGCCGGAAGACCTGGGGCGTCCGGCTGGAGTGAGGTCGTGGCGCGGATGCCCGGTCGCTGACGCTCGCGGCTCGGACACGAGGCGGCGCGGCGACCCTCGCCGGCGCTTCCCTCGTGCCCGCGCCGGCCGCCGCCCATCCGGGGCCCGGGCGGACCCGCGGCGGGCGCTCCCGCCTCGCTGGTGTGCCCCCCGCCTCGCTGGCGATGGACCGGAGCGCATTCGCGGGGACCGGCACCCGAGCCTGGCCGGCGAAAGCTTCAGCGCCTTGGCGTGCCGGCGGACGTGATCGGCAATTCAGGTGACCGGTTTCGAAAGGCAGGCGGATGAGGCAGCTCCTGGTTCGGCGCTCTGGTGGACCGCGCGCTTCTTGCCGATCAAGCCGTAGCTCTTGAGCTTGCGGTAGAGCGTCGCAGAGCCGATCTGCAGCTGCTGGGCGGTGTGGGTCTGGTTTCCCCCGTTCAGCTCCAGCGCCGCGAGGATGTACTCCTTCTCGATCTCCTCCAGCGGCTTGACCGCCCCCCTGGAAGCCACGGGCTGGGGGAACGCCTGGCGGACCTCCTCAGGCATGTCCTCGAGCTCGACGCGGCTTCCGCGCCCCAGCGCCACGGCACGCTCCATGGCGTTCTCGAGCTCGCGCACGTTCCCCGGCCATCCGTAGCGCAGGAGCTGATCGGCGGCGTCGGGGGCAAGGCCCGAGATCTTGCGCTTCATCCGCAGCGCCGCGTCCGCGAGCAGTACCCGGGCGAGCGGCAAGACGTCGTCCCTCCGCTCGCGCAGTGGCGGCACGCGCAGCTCGACGACCTTGAGCCGGTAGTAGAGGTCCTGACGGAAGGCTCCGCCCGCGACTCCGTGGGCGAGGTCGCGGTTGGTCGCCGCCAGCACGCGCACGTCGACTCGCCGGCTCTTGTTCTCGCCGACGCGCCGGATCTCCCGCTCCTGCAGCGCCCGCAGCAGCTTGACTTGCATGCCTGGCGAGACCTCGCCGACTTCGTCCAGCAGCAGCGTTCCGCTGTTGGCTGCCTCGAACAGCCCCGGTCGGTCCTGGGTCGCGCCAGTGAAGGCGCCCCGCGTGTGTCCAAAGAGCTCGCTCTCCAGGAGCGTCTCGGTGATGGCGCCGCAGTTGACCGCGATGAACGGCCCGGTCGCGCGCGTGGACTCATCGTGAATGAGCCGCGCGATCCGCTCCTTGCCTGCTCCACTCTCGCCGGTGATGAGCACGGTGGACTCGACCTTGGCCACCCGCCGCGCCAGGTCCACGACCTGCTGCATCTGGTCGCTCTTGGCCACGATCCCCAGGGGCTCGTCGACGTCCCGCGCCACGCGGACCAGCGCTCGGCGGTGCTCGCGGAGCTTGCGCTCGGCGATCTTCAACGTCTCCGTGACCCGGTGGAGCGAGACGTCAAGGCACTCCTTGAGGCGTTTGGGCTCGAAGAAGCGCAGCTCCTCGGCGCGCTCGTCCCCCCACTCCTCGCGGGTTCGTCCGAGCAGATGGCAGGCCGCGTCGCCCTTGCCCACGCAGCGGTCCTCGAGGACGTAGATCTCCTTGCCGGAGGTCCGGCTGATGTAACCGCTAATGAGGCCGCAGATGGTCCAGCACATCGGCTCGTCGGCGCGACCGAAATGAAGGAGGTGCTGCTCCGCCTCATAGGAGGCAAGGAGCATCGAGCCCTCCTTGGAGAGAGGGTCCTTGCTTCCCGGCTCGATGAAGAAGAGCCCTTCCAGGGTGTGGATGCGGGGACCGGCGCGCAGCCAGTCCTCACTGCTGTCCCACTTGAACTCGACCCCCATGGCCTCCGCCATGCGCCATCCGTGGGCGAAGCCGAATTGGGTGAGCACGGAGCGGGCGGCGGTGATGCCGAAGTTGTCGACGAGGTGCTTGCGCAGCAGCCCCATCGCCACCGCATCGATCAGGAGTGCCCGCTGCCCGGCGAACCGGATCATCCCGCCCTCAGGCTCCAGCACCAAGAGCTCTTTGTGATCCAGATCCTCAGCGTGCATCGAACTCCTTCGAGTTGATGGAGAAGCGATTTCATTTTGACCACGGCTGCCGCGGATGTTGAACGTATTTCCGCGCATTAGTCAAAGACCATCCGTCAGCCCGAACGACCTGGCGCGTCGTCTTGATTGTGCGCGAGCTGTGCCCGGCGAGCACTGGAGCGTGTCTGCCCGCAATCAGGTCATCTTCAAGGTGGTCCCGAAACTGCACACCAGCCCGAAGTGAAGTCATTCACCCGCGCCTCGGCTCCGATGCAGGCCGGAAAGGGGACCTTCAGAAAGTAAGAAGGAGGAGGAATAGTCCCACCAGCCATGGTCATCGACCGGACCCAACCCGAGGAGAAAGCGATGCTGATGAGTTTCACGAAATCGAACCACCAAACCAGCAAGCTTACGCCGCCGATCCCCGGCGTCGATCACCCAACCCGAGAGACGATGATCGCCCGGGCAGCCTACCTCGCCGCCGAACGTCGAGGATTCGAGGGCGGCTCGGCGCAAGAAGATTGGCTCGCCGCCGAGACTCAGGTGGACGAGCAGCTGAAACGTAGCCAGCTCCGCATCTGAGGGGTCCGGAGAGTCGCCCAAGGTGGTGGCTGCAGCGACGGTGATGATTCCAGGGAGGATTCACAACATGACGACGAGTGGGGGCGGGCCTGCTGCACATCGACCCTGTAGCTTGAGCGAGGCTGTCGCCGCTCTGCGCTCAGCAAGGCCTCGCGCGGAAATAGATGCGCCAACTCTCAGCGACGAGGCGCCCGCATGGCGAGGCGCGAGGAGGGCGCATACCAGAGGGTCTGTAACCGACGATGCAACGAAGCCAGGCGGGATGGATCGGCGCCGAGATGGAGCAGTTATTTCCGTGCGAGGCCTAAGCGCGCCAGAGCTCTGCAAAGGTAGTCCACTCCTGTTGGGCAAACCGTTCGGCTCGAGCGTCGTGGCGAGCAGCGCGA
>JACRCT010000131.1 GCA_016218885.1 Deltaproteobacteria bacterium
ACGTAGACGTCGGAGGCGCTCTTCCCCCAGATGCCTCGAATGTCTCCAGTCATGCTGCCCGGCGTGCGGTCGTGCCAGAAGGTCCCGTCGAAGTGGTAGACGTGCGCCTTGCTGGCGACCCAGACGTTGTCCGCGCCGGAAGACCAGACGAACTCGAAGGACTCCTTTCGAAGGAACTCCCATCCCCGAATCTGGGTGCCGTCCCAGTAGACGACCGAGCCCCACTTGCCCACCGCCCATGCCGTCCCATCGGGATTGGCGTAGACCGAGCTGAGCTCCGGGCTCGACCGTCCCGGCAGCGAGGAGCAGAAGCCGTTGGTCATGCACAGACCCTGGGGAATGGGCGTGGGTTTCAGGCAGGTGCTGGCCTGGAGCCCGAGCGTCTCGCACTGTCCGGCGCCACACGTGCCGCAGTCGCTCACGGTCCGGGATTGGCCACAGTTGTCGGCCGCGGTGAACGAGCCGCACTCGGCGTTCAGACGGAGGCAGAAGGCCGAGTTGCTCTCCGCGACGCAGCCGGCATCACGAGGCCCGGAGTCCACGGTCGAGGCATCCGCACGCGCGCCCGAGTCCGTGGAGCCCGCGTCCTGGCCCCACGATGCGTCGGCTCGCATCCCGACGTCGGGCAGCGCGGCGTCCGGATGGCCCGCGTCCTGGCCGACGCACTGACCGCTCACGCAGTACCGCCCCACGCCGCACGCGACGACTGAATCCCAGTCGGTACAGCCCGACGACTTCGTGACGCAGGTCTGTGTTCCCGAGCCCGAACACTGCTTGATCCCCAGGGCGCACTGGTTCGTGCACTGGGTCACGCACTGGCCGCCCGAGCAGACCTGGCCTCCGCCGCAGGGAACGGCCGTGTCCCAATCGGTGCACCCGGACGGCTTGGTGACGCAAGTCTGCGTCCCCGACCCCGAGCACTGCCTAATCCCCAAAGTGCACTGGTTCGCGCACTGGCTCACGCACTGCCCGCCCGAGCACACCTGGCTTCCACCACAGGGAACAGCCGTGTCCCAGTCGGCGCACCCGGAGGGCTTGGTGACGCAGGTCTGCGTCCCGGCGCCCGAGCATTGCTTGATCCCCAGGGTGCACTGGCTCGTGCACTGGCTCACGCACTGCCCGCCCGAGCACACCTGGCTTCCACCACAGGGATCAGCCGTATCCCAGTCGGTGCACCCGGAGGGCTTGGTGACGCAGGTCTGCGTCCCGGCGCCCGAGCATTGCTTGACCCCCAGGGTGCACTGGTTCGTGCACTGGCTCAGGCACTGCCCGCCCGAGCAGACCTTGCCGGAGTCACAGGGTGCGACCGGGCCCCAATCCGTGCAACCCGACTCCATCGTGGCGCACGTCCGGACTCCGGCGCCCGAGCACTGCGTGGTCCCCGCGGTGCACTGATCCGTGCAGGCGGCGACGCACTGGTTCCCTGAGCAGACCTGCCCCTCGGGGCACGCCTCGGCCAACCCCCACTCTGGACACCCGTCGGACTGCTCGCGGCATTCGCGTATCGAGCGACTCGAGTAGCACTCGAAGGCGCCGAGGGAGCATTCGCCCGCGCAGGCCGATTCACCGGTGTCCGGGGTTTCGGCGCCCCCGGTCGTCCCGCATCCCACCGCCAGGGCGGCAAGCAAGGTTGGAAGAGAAGACCTCATGGGCGATGACCTTTTCCGCGGACTGGCCGGTGAGAGCGCGAAGGCGCTTCGTGGACTCTTGATCACGAGGACGAGCCATCGCTGCCGCGGTTGCACGGTCGAGCAGCGCCAAGAGGAAAGGATCTCAAGGGTGGAGTTGTGGCAGGCGATGGGGAGGAGCCGGAGGGCGGTTCCGGGTGGCTGCGGGGCGGTGTTGGGAGGCGCAACCAGCCGGCCTCCTCAGGAGCAGGCCGAGCTCTCTGGTTCAGAGACCGCTCACCTGGGCAACGTTGCCCAGGCGAAGCCCGGGGATCGACCGGCAGGAGTAGCCGCGCGCGGGTGCGCCGCCAAGAGCTCTTATCGATAAGAACTCCCGGGCCCCAAGTACCCGTAACCACGGGATCTGCCTCTTCGTCAGGGAGGCCTTTGCCGGGAAGGACGGCGCACGACGACTGTGCCACGCGGGTCTACCGGATTGGAGCCCGTCGTCGGCGGTCGCCCGGAGATGACCGGCGTGGGCCGAGTCACGATCGAGCGCCAGATCGACCGGATCGTTGAGAGGCGCGAGGTCGTCATCAGACACGACGAGCGAGCCTCGTGCAGCGCTACCCTCCGCTCATCAGGTGGATCACCTGGACGTCGGCCTCATCGGGCACCTGCGCGCGGTCGAAGTCGTCCCGGGCGATGAGCGCGCCGTTGATGCGCACCACCAGCAGCGGGAAGACGTAGCCGCGCTCCTTGAGGATGTCGCGGACCGTCATGCCTGGCTTGTGCTTCAGCGGGTCGCCGTTGACGGTGATCATGAGGGCTCCCGGATCTGCCTTCCCTAGAACCAGATCCCCCCGCCCGAAGGCGAGGGGATCGTGGGGACTAACGCATTCTGGCCGACCTCTTCTCTACAGGTGCTTCTGCACCACCGCGACGACCTCGGGGAAGTCCACCTTGTATTTCTTCAGGGTCTCGAGCGTGGGCACGCCATCGGGGGTCCAGCCGCGCCGCTTGTAGACCGCGTCGCACAGCTGCTGGTACCGGTCTTCCCGGTACTTGCGCGTGATGGCGATCTTCTCGTCGGTGCTCTTGCCCGTCGGGTCCACCTTGATCAGCTCGCGCATCTGCTTGTCGTAGCGCTCGGCGCGCGATTCGTACTCCTCCCGGGTCACCGGGCCGACCGAGCGGTAGGGCGGCAGGTCGTGCGCGCGCAAGCCCTTGCCCATGCGCAGGTCGAAGACGCGCTGGAAGTGGTAGACGCCCGCCGACATGTCGATGATCTGCTCCTTGGTGATCTCCTTGCCGGTGATCCCGCTGAACAGCTCGCAGTAGTTGTAGACGTGGTCGGGCACCTTGGCCGGCTCGGTGGTCTTGCCGTTGTCGGCGGGCTCCACGTCGTTCCAGGGCAGCTTGCACAGGCCGTTGAGCCCGAACCAGGTGCGGAACAGCGGGAAGTAGGTCAGCGCCTCGGCCTTGTCCTCGAACGTGGGGATGTGGTTGTTGACCATGTCCATGAAGATGAGCCAGGCCTCGTCGTGCTGCGGGCCCTTGTTGGTCAAGGCGTAGCCGCCCTGCTGCGCCAGGCTCTCCTTGGACATGTACTGGCTGTACTCCAGCCCCTTGACCTCCATGCCGATGTCGTTGAGGAACTTCGCCTCGCCCCAGCCCTTCTCGGCGAAGTACCTCTTCATCCCCACCACGCCCAGGCCGGCGATGACCCCGAAGCCCTCGCCCCGCGCCATCTGGTGCAGCATCTCCAGCTGCGCCACCGCGTTGCCAAACCCGATCTCCAGGCCGCCGGTGCGCTCCTTGTTGAGGATGCCGCGCTCGTAGCACTCCATGACGAAGGCGCAGAGCGTGCCGTAGCTGATGGTGTCCACGCCGTAGACGTCGCAGTACCAGTTCACCTCCAGGAGCCAGTCGGCGTTGAAGATGCCGCAGTTGCTGCCCAGGCCGGCGGCGTTCTCGTACTCCGGCCCGTCCACCGTCACCACCTGGCCCTTGTAGGGCCCGGAGAGCACCACGTGGCCGTCGGCGCCCTTGGCGCAGGCCATGGAGCAGCCGTACCAGCAGCCGTCGGGGATGTTCTGGGTGAAGCGCTTGTCCCAGACGTGGGAGTTGATGGCCGGGGTGTAGGGGTGCTTGCCGTACTGGAAGTTGTGCACCGGGAGCAGGTCGTAGGCGTCCATCACCTCCACCAGGTGGGCGGTGCCCTGGCGACGCATGTGGCACTGCTTGTCGTCGAGGTCGTGGATCTCCTTGTGCAGCTTGATGCCCACCTTGGCGATGCGGTCGAGGTCCGCCGCATGGTTGAGGTCGCCCTTGATCTTCGGCCCGCGGATCACCAGGGCCTTGATCTTTTTGTCGCGGAAGACGGTGCCGGTGCCGCCGCGCCCGGCCTGCTTGAGGCGGGTGGTCCCGCGGCGCACGTCCCAGAAGGAGAAGTTGAGGCAGCCGATGCGGCTGTGGTCGGCGGCCGCTCCGGCGCTGACCACCGAGACGTTGCGGCGGTCGGCCTCGTCAGCGGCGTACTCATGGGTGAAGACCTCGGCGGCGATGTGGCTGTCCACCGCCTCCAGCGGCGCCTCCTCGATGGTCACCTTCCCGTTCACGCCGTCGATGAAGACCAGGACGTCGCTCGTCGCCTTGCCCTGGATCTCGATGGCGTCGAAGCCCGAGGCCTTGAGCAGCGGGCCGAAGTAGCCGCCCACGTTGCAGTCGATGGGGATGTCGGTGAGCGGCGAGAGGGTGACCACCAGCGACTTGCCGCTGCCCGGGTACTGGGTGTTCCCCGAGAGAGGGCCGGGGCTGATGATCAGCTCGTTCTCCGGGTCGCTCCACTTGGTGGTGGGCTTGATCGCGTTCCACAGGTACCAGAGGCCGAAGCCGCGCCCGCCGATGAAGACCTCCTTCATCTGCGCCGTGACCGGCTTCTCCTCGATGGCCAGGGTGGAGAGGTTCACGTAGAGCGTGCGGTTGGTGTAGCCGCGCTCGGGCTGGCTGGGCTTGAAGCTGAACTCCTTGAGGACCTTGTGGGCCGCCTTCTGCTTCTCGACGTCGACGGCGAGCTCGGTGCGCTTCGTATAGTCGTAGGTGGGGAGGGTCATGGCGGGCTCCGATCAGGCCGGCAGCTTGGAATGGTCGCGCTCTTCCAGCTTGAGGGCGCCGGTGGGGCAGGCCTTCACGCAGGCATTGCACGAGAGGCACTTGAAGGGCTCCGTGGCCTTGGGGGCGCGGAACATGGCGCCCTTGGGGCAGAAGCCGATGCACATGAAGCAGCCAACGCACAGGTCCTTCTTGACCACCACGATGCCCGCCTTGTTGCGCTGCAGGGCCTTGGTGGGACAGATGGGGATGCAGTCGCCGCACTGGTCGCAAATGGTGAACTCCCACTTGCCCTCGGCGTTCTTCACCCGGATGGACGAGAACTCCTCTTCGCTCCTCTTGAAGATCTGCTGCGAGCAGGCGGGCACGCATTTCATCGCGCCCGTGCACTTGGCGGGGTCGGCTACGAGTGACTTCATGGTCGGTCTCGCTCGGAAGCAGGGCCTCTAGGCAAGGCCCCGTGGTCAGGAAACGCCGGATTGTCCGAGGCTTGGCGAATCAAGTCAACCAGGCGAAACTCGGGCAGGTTTTGGCATTAGGACCGACCCGTCCCTCCAAGGACGGGGGAAATCCTCCATGGACCGACTGACGATCGACCGCTTCCGAGGCTGCCTGCTAGGTCTGGCGGCAGGCGACGCCCTCGGCTTTCCGACCGAGTTCCGGCGGCGAGAGGCGATCCTCGCGGCGTTTCCCCCCAAGGAGTGACGGGCTTCGTCGAGCTGCACGACCCGCGCTGGCCGCCCCGGCCCATCCTCCTTGGCAAGCGGCACCCCAAGGGCACCTTCAGCGACGACACGCAGATGAGCCTGGCGGTAGCCGAAGCCTTGCTGGAGGCAGGCCACGGCGATCTCGAGACGCTGATGGCGGCGATGGCGCGGCGCTTCGTCGCCTGGAGCAACGCCTCGGACAACGACCGGGCGCCCGGCGGAGCGTGCCTGCGCGGCTGCGAGAAGCTCGAGGAGGGGGCGCCCTGGCGAGAGGCCGGCGATCCCCATTCCAAGGGCTGTGGGAGCGCCATGAGGGTGGCGCCGATCGGCCTCTTCTACGCCGGCGATCACGCGAAGCTCCTGGAGGTCGCCCGGGCGAGCAGCCTGCCGACGCATGGCCACCCGGCGGGCATCGAGGCCGCGGCGGCGGCGGCGCTGCTGGTGGCCCTGGCGCTGGAGGAGGCGAGTCCCGAGGCCATGTACCGGGCGGTGATGGACGAGTGCGCTCCGCGCTCTGCCGATCTGCGCGAGTGCTTCGCCAAGATCCCCGGTCTGCTCGACGCGCCGATCGAGCTCGCGCTCTCCGAGAAGGGGCTGGGCGAGGGCTGGGTGGGAGAGGAAGCAGTGGCCTCGGCGCTCTGGTGCTTCTGGCGCTCGCCCAAGGACTTCGCGAAGGCGGTGCTCGCCGGCGCCAACACCGACGGCGACTCGGACTCCATCGCCTGCATCGCGGGCGGCATCAGCGGCGCCTTCCATGGGGTCGGGGCCATCCCCGCGCAGTGGCAAAGGGAGCTCGAGGACGCGGAGAGGATCGACGGGATCGCCCAGAGGCTGTTCGCGGCCTCGACGGCCCGCAGCGCAGAGCCGGCGTGACGGGCCACGCAACCTACCGGCCGGGGAACCGCTCTTCGGTGGCGTCGCGCCCGCGCCGCTCGTAGTCCGACAGGGCGTGCTCCCTCTGGGCG
>JACRCT010000132.1 GCA_016218885.1 Deltaproteobacteria bacterium
ACAACCCGCAGAACTACCAAAAAGGCGAGTTCGGCGACCCCGGCTATCCGATGGTCTTCGTGCGCCCCAAGTTCCCGGCGTACCTCGACGCGGCGCAGGTCAAGGCGTTCAGCGACAACGTCCGCACCATGGCCGTGTGCTTCAACAACGTGACCAAGTTCCCTGGCGACTACAACGGCGGCGACCCGCTGGGCGCGCGCTCGCCGGCCGAGGTCCGCAAGCTCACCGAGATGATGATCCGCTCCGTGGCCGGAGACTCGGCGGCGGCCGAGTTCTTCAACCAGAAGGAGAACCACGTCTACTGCGCCGAACTGGCACACCTCTCGACGACGGCCGGCTCCTTGTTCCCGCTCAACAAGGCCACCTGGGGCAGCGTGGTGGGTGACGAGGTGTGGGCGAAGTTCGAGGCCGCTCTGGGCGAGCACAACTCCGCCTCCGCAACCGCCTTCACCAAGAGCAACGCCAACCCCAACATCGGCAAGGTGAGCGTCACCCTCGCGCCCGAGACGCTCAAGCCGGTGACCGACTACGCTCCCGCGGCGATCCAGGCGGGGCTCAAGGACAAGCTCGCCTTCCAGCCGATGACCATGTCGGACATCGTCGAGCAGTTCCTGCGCACCTCCATCCCGCGCGAGAAGGGGGGAGAGGCGCTGGCCCCGGCGCAGGCGGCGATGATGTCCCAGATGAAGCCCGGGCTCCTCGAGTCCATGGGAATGGCTTCCGCGCCAGAGACCGATCCCCGGCGCCAGGCAGTGGAGCAGCTCTTCGACAAGATGGTGGCCGTGGTCGGCCAGAGCCACGAAGACTATGCCTCGTTCCGCTCGGCCCTCGAGCCCCTGCTCGACCAGGCGCGCCAGATGACCGGCCCCCGCGGTGACGGCGTCGGCCTGTTCACCCCGCCATCGATGTTCCACGTCATCGCCCAAGGCAAGCAGCAGGGCGGCCTCATCGGGCTCGAGTACGTCGGGCATGGGCTGCACTACTCGATGGTGAAGCAGCCGCCGATGTAGCCAGAGCGGCGAGGCGCTGAAGAGATCGAGGAGGTCGGGAGAGCAGCTCCTTCCCGGCCTCCTTCTCTTTGCTGCAGCTGAAGCTCAGCGCGCCCGCTCATCGACCTTCGCCGAGATCGTTCGGCCACTGGCGAAGCGAAGCTCAGGAGTTCGGAAGCTATCCGGTCGCGGGGGTCGCCGGGCCGGCCGAGGCGACCGGGGTCGGCGCCGCGAGCCTTCGATAGAGGACATAGCCAACCCAGATGTCCCAGAGCGCGTGCAAGGCGATGGCGAA
The DNA here is from genome assembly GCA_016218885.1 of Deltaproteobacteria bacterium. GTDB lineage: Bacteria > Myxococcota > Myxococcia > Myxococcales > UBA5297 > JACRCT01. Next base: position 1,285 of record JACRCT010000132.1, read on the forward strand.
GTAGAGAAAGCCCACGACGAGATATGCGCCGCCGACCACCAAGCCAAAGATGCCCGCAAGCAGCGCACCTCGGCGCCCCTGGTAGCCATGGGCCAATGCGAACATGCCTGCGGACAGAATGAGCGCGGCCGGCTTCGGCATCCACGTCCCGAGATAGGCGAGGACAAACGCTCGGTAGGCCAGCTCCTCGCCTGCAGCCCAGACGACGCTACCAGCGGCCCAGCGTCTGAACTCGGCACGGTCTCGCGGCAGAATGAGAAATGAAGGAAGCGCCCTCTCCTGCTCTGTCACCGGAGGCCAAACCCTGGGCAGTCGAAGCCAGAGCGGCAGGAAGAGCACGAGGACAACTGTGGCGCACGCGCCAGCAGCGTCGGCCAAGCCAAGCTCCGCGAGAGAATGACCCTCCCAGCTCCAAAGGGCTATCAACGCAGCGCCCATCAGTCCCCATGCGATGGCCGTCTGAAAATGGAGCCTCCGCCGAATGCTGCGACGCTCCTCTTCGCTGGCATGGATGAGCCGGGTGAGCCTGCGCGAGCCCCGGGTCGACAAGACGACCAGGAGCGCGAAAACCGCATGGTCGAGTCCCGTCATCATGCTCTCCTCGTAGACCCGAATACCCAGTTAGCCAGCGCAATGGGCGTCTTTGCTGTCTATGGCCCTGCCAGCAAGACGGGGCGAGGTCGCCCGCGGTTGCACGAGTGAACATCGAGGAAGTGCATCCTCGACGCCGCGAAGGACGAGACCGACCCCGAGCGCAGGGTCCTGGAGATGCAAGGCGCCCGTGTCCAGGGACGGAAGAGACGGAGAGGACACTCGAGAGGTGGATGCAAAAAGCCCCGGAATCCTTGAGGATTCCGGGGCCAGATGCGGGGTGGACGGGACTCGAACCCGCGCCCTTCGGCGTGACAGGCCGACGTTATAACCAGCTTAACTACCACCCCAAATTTTCAATGGGCGGAGCAGGTTTCGAACCTGCGACTCCCGGCTTGTAAGGCCAGTGCTCTACCCCTGAGCTATCCGCCCGGGAGGCCCGCGCAACAGGACGGCTCTTTTACCGGCACCGTCAGCGGGTGTCAAGCCCCTGGTGCAGTATTGCGTGCACGGCCGCGCGACGGGCTGCAGCCATCCCTATTGCAGCAGCGCCTTGAGCTTGCTCGCCAGCCGTTCGTCGCGAGGAGCTGCCTGGAGCGCACGGCGCAGGTAGCGAACGGCACCGAGGCTATCTCCCTGGGCAAGCCGGCAACGGCTCATGATCTCCAATGGGCCCGAGGCCTCGGGATGGAACCCGACGGCTGCCTCTGCCGCTCGGCAGCCATCGTCGACACGGCCTGCGGCGAGCAGCACCTCCGCGAGGCGCGTCTGGGCGTCCCCATCCTCAGGTTGAAGCTCGACCGCCCACTCCAGCGCCGCGAGCGCTCCGCCTGCCTCTCCTAGCCGCGCGAGCGTGTCTCCGAGGGCCTGCAAGGTCGGCGCAGAGGGATCCAGCAGCGCTCGGGCGCGGGCCTCGCGAACCGCACGAGGCTCCACGAGCCGGACATGACCCACCAGGCGATCGATCACGCTCTCGTAGGCCGGATATCCCTCCGACCACTGATAGACCAGCTCGTAGACCATCTCGCCGCGCCGAATGAGGAATGCCTTCAGCCGCGTGATTGCCCCCTCATCGGAATACGAAGCCTCCAACACCCTGGCCGCAAGCTCCCCCACCACGGCCGAGCGCGCAGGGTGGACGATCAGCTCGCGCAGGGTCCCGGAGCGCTCTTCGGGAACCAGGACCCGCTGCACGAAGGCCTCGACCGCCTCGTCGAGTGTGCCTTGCTGTAGCTGCGCCTGGGCACTGAAGGAGGCTCGACCAACCCCCGGCAGGCCGTTGGCGTAGGCAATCTGGCCGAAGCGCTCGGTCCCCTTGATCCACGAGCGCGGCACTTGCGCGTGCAGCCCCAGGGCATCGTCATCGACCACCTGCAGCCGCGGCCCCCGCACGCCGATCCACAGTCCTCCGAACCCCAGGGCCGCGGCAGCTCCTACGATCGGCGCCGCGCGTGCCAGCACCGACCAGACCGTGGTTCGCCGCTCCAGCAGAAGCCGCGGCTTGAGGAACAGCGCGGTGAGAGTGCCTGCCCCCAGTCCGCCCACATGGGCCCAGTTGTCCACCCCCGTAGAGGTGAAGCCGATATAGAGGAAGGCGAGGACCGTGGGAATCGTCGCCTCCCCCAAAACCCGTCGATAGCGTTCCGGCAGTAAATCCCGGTACTTGACCCCGAAGACCACCGCCGCCCCGAAGGTGCCATAAACGACCCCGCTGGCGCCGGCAGTCACCGCCTCAGGCAGAGCCCACAGGCTCACCACCGTGGTGCCCATGGCCGAGGCACACAGCAACAGCAGATAGTCCAGCGGCCGGTAGGCGTTCTCCAGGGCCCCGCCGACATTGAACAGGACGAACAGGTTGAACGCGATGTGCAGCACGGTCTCGTGCAGCAGGTTGGCCGTCACCAGCCGCCACAGCTCCCCCAAGTCCCAAATCAGGGGGGCGACCTTGGCTCCCCAATCCACCAGAGCATCCTGGTCGATGGGGCCCCAGAAGCTCATCGCCAGATAGAGGCACACATCGAGCGCGATGAAGGCCGCGGTCAGGCGCGGGAAGCGCCCCAGATTGAAGGCACGAGCGAAGTAGAGGGTCTTGGGCTGATGAAGGCGGCGGAAGATCTCGAGCTGGTCGGCCCGAACGAACTCCTCGCCGGTCAACGGGGCAAACTGGACGGGGCAGTGGCCGGCGAGCTCACCCCTGCGAACCCGGGCCTCGAACTCGTCGAGGTCCAGGCTCTGCTCTCCGGATTCGGTTCGGATTCGGATGACCGGCGCCACGCTCGACACTCTCCTTCGCCAGCAATCCTGCCGGCTTGCCTCACCCGAACTCGCGCCCGGCTGGTTGACCGATGCCATCCCGTCTAAGTGAGCAGATACTCTGCCATATTGCCGTGGCCGAGCGCCTTGAGGCGCGATTTCGTCGCGTGGTATAAGCCTGGACCGCCGCGCGGAGGCCGGATGAAGCTCATCATCGAGGATGACGAGGGACGCAAGACCGTCGTCCCGCTCGTCCGCGAGGATGTCGAGATCACGCTAGGCAGGCAGGAAGGCAACACCATCCGCCTGACCGAGCGCAACGTCTCGCGCCGGCACGCCAAGCTGTGCCGCAGGAACGGCGGGGTCTCCATCGAGGACCTGGGCTCCTTCAACGGCATCAAGGTCAACGGCGACCGCATCCAGGGTCTGGTCCAGCTCAAGGAGGGCGACCTCGTCCAGATTGGGGACTACGACCTGGCCATCCAGGGCCACGAGCACAAGCCCGCTCAGGTCCCGACGACCCAGGTCGACGCCCCCTTTCCTTCCGAGGATTCCGAGGGCGAGGAGCCCCCGCCTGCCTCCGAGTCCTCATCGGGTCTTTCCAAGAAGCATGAATCCACCTCGGTCATCGATGGCGCGCAGCTCAAGTCCAGCCGCCCCACGCGCAAGCTCGTCGACATCCCGCCCGAGGAAGCCCCAAGGCTGCAGCTGACCACTACCCATCTGGCGGGTCGCGAGTACGCGTGCATCCGCAGCGAGATCAAGATCGGCCGAACGGACGACAACGACATCGCCATCGACCACCGTTCCATCTCGCGCAATCACTGCAAGCTGGTGCGCGAGGATTCCGGCGAGTGGAAGGCCATCGACCTGCAGTCGGCCAACGGCGTCAAGATCAACGAAGAGCACTACGCGGAGGGGGTCCTCAAGACCGGCGACATCCTCGAGCTGGGGCACCTGCGGTTCCGCTTTCTCGCTGCCGGTGAAGAGGCGCCAGCGGTCCCCACGCGCGTGTGGGCACCTTCACGAAGCGGCAGCCGTCTGCCTCTGTTCTTGGGTCTGGGCGTCGTCCTGCTCGGCCTCGGAGCTGGCGGATGGTTCTTCGTCCTGCGCCCCTCCCACTCCCACCTCAACGCCGACGGCCAGGACTCGCCCAAGCCCACCAACCCTGGCGATCCCGACCACAAGCCCGACGAGTCGCCACCCGACAAGCCCGACCCCGGTCTGGTCGCCAACGGCGGCGGTCCCAAAGACATCAAGCCGACCGCCACGCCCGAGGACAAGGGGAGCGCGCTCGTCCCCAATCAGGCCGACCCCATGGCGGCCAAGGCTCTCGAGGATGGCAAGAAGCGCATGGCGGCTGGCGAGTACAAGAAGGCAGTGCGCGCCTTCGCCTACGCCGAGAAGATGGGCGTGAAAGAGGTCAAGGAGCTGCTGGGCAAGGCTCGTGCGGAGAGTGACGCCGAGGACCTCTTCAACGAGGGGCAGAAGCGATTCAACGCCAAGGATCTCGCGGTTGCGAGGCAGACCTTGGAGTCCATCCCACCCGACAGCTCCTTCGCCGCCAAGGCCAAGCCGATCTTGGCGCTCATCAAGAGCGGCGAGGAGAAGCGGTCCAAGGTCGAGGAGGCGGCCAAGGTCAAGGAGGATGCGACCAAGGCCAAGGCCGCCGCGGATGCCAAGAGCAAGGCCGAGGAGGCCATGCAGCAGGGATTGGCGCTCTTCAAGGAGAAGAAGCACAAGGAGGCCGCGGCTTTCTTCGAGAAGGTGGTCGCGAGCGACCCGGGCAACGCGATGGCCCACATGCTCCTGGGCACTTGTTACGCCAATACCGGCAGGAGCGACCTGGGGGCCGCGGAGTACGAGGAGTTCGTCCACCTCGATCCTGGCAGCAAGCACGCGTCCCGGGCGATCGAGCTCCTCAAGGACTTCTTCTCCAAGAATCCCAACAAGAAGCCGAAATACCCGCTGCCTTGACGCTGGACTTGGAAGGGGACGGGTTCATGCCACCGGACGAGGCGCCTGCCGCGATTGAGACTGAGCCTGTCCGGCGACCTGGCACCTGCATTCGCGTTCTCATCGTCGATGATGAGCAGGATCTCATCGACTACCTGTCGCTGCTTCTGTCGCGACAAGGCTTCGAGGTGGCGGGAGTCACCGACCCTGCCAAGGTGGTGGAGACCCTCAAGGCCAAGGAGCATCACCTCGTCATCCTCGACATGATGATGCCGGGGATGAGCGGCACCGAGGTCCTGGAGCAGATCCGCAAGTTCGATCGCGACATCGCGGTGATCGTCTCGACCGCCTACCCCAACGTCGACACCGCCATCGCCTCTCTCAAGCATCAGGCCTCGGACTATCTGCGCAAACCTTTCGAGCCCGACGCCTTCCTGGCAACCGTCCAAGCAGCGTTGGCGCGCAAGGGGCTTACCGGCGACCCCGAAGCCCGCATGCATCAGGCCATTGGCGAGAGAGTGCGCACGGCGCGCAAGTCGCAGGACCTCACCCTCAAGCAGCTCGCGCGTCGCACAGGCCTGTCCGTCTCACTGCTGTCCCAAGTAGAGCGGGCCGAGTCCTCGGCGTCGATCAGCTCGCTCTACAAGATCGCCAATGCACTCGGACTGAAGATGTCCGAGCTCTTCGGCGAGTACTGACGCACCGGGCTAAGGAAGGCCCGCCCCACGGTCGGGAGAGCGGGCTCACCAGCGAAAGGTGACGGCCAGGTGGCCAGTGTGGCGCCACCAGGTTGAGCCCGCGACCTCCACCGCGGAGTCGGACGGGTCGTGCACCTTGGGCAATGCGATCCAGTAGGCGGCGTAGCGCACCTCGAGATCGATGCGCTCGGTCGCCGCCCACGCCAGCTTGAGCCCGGCCGAGCTCTGCGACTCGTCGTCGAGCAGCAGCAGGCTCTCGGAGAAGAAGATTCCGTCGGGGTATCGCAGAAGCTGCCAGGCGGCTTGCACCGAGGCAAATAGCCGCAGGGGGAGCTTGATGCCGGCCGCTCCCCATAGGCGATGCCTCTCGCTCGCCTCTCCGTAGCTGTTGGAGTCGACGCGGACGAATGCATATCCGACCTGGAGCGCGACGGGCCCACGCAACGCATAGGACAGCTGGGCACCCATTTGCCGGTCGCGTCGGCCCACCCCAGAGAGGTCCTCGGTCGCTTCGACCAGCCGCGCCTTGCCCCGGTAGTACGGGAGGGCGCCGAACAAGCGTAGCGTGACGAGGTGGCGACGGGAGGGCTGCCAGCGCGCGGAGACAGCCGCCTGCGGTCCGGCATGCGAGTAGTCGCCGTCAGGCGGGTACACGTAGCCACGTGCCCCCGCGGCCAACCGTGCCGACAGCTCCTTGGCGAAAGCCCAGTCGAAGAAGAGCTCCGCGATCGCATCGGCGTAGTCTCGAATCCCGGAGCGAGCGACCCGCCACTTGCCGCTGCCGTCCGCGCCAAGAAGGGCGCGCCCGACCTGCATGCTCCACTCGAGTTCGGCCTGCTGCACCGCCAGGTCTTCTGGCGCGGTCTGCAAGTACTTGCGCAGCCCGATGTCGTAGCGCCCGGACAGCTGCTGCGAGTCGCCGAGCGTCAGACGGCCCTGACCGCTCGCAGTCAGGCCCAGATAGCCGTCAGCCGATGCCTCAGTCCCCACCGTCCGAGTAGGGTTGCTGTCGAAGCCCGACCCGACCGAGGCGGTGACCGATCCGTGGGCCGTCACGGCGGGCGCCGGAGGGCTCAGCGCGAGCGCCGCGACGAGCGCGACGATGGCGGGAGCGCGGGACAAGGGCAGGTGGTTCCGTTCCGCTGAAGGGGAGTCGATGTTAGTCGCCCCCGCGAGGCAACGTCCATCGGGTCCTCCAGAAGCAGAGCGCGCGAGCGCACACCCTCTCACCTCCCCTCTTCTTGCGAGCGAACCGCCCGACGCCCTCCGGCGAGGCCGTCCTGATGACGGACCCCAGAGCAACCCCGAGACCCTTCGAGCTTGCCGTCCTTCGCGATGGCCCCGCATGTTGATAAGCTCTCGCGCTGCATCCCGATGGGCCGGCGCCCTAGTTTGACGGGGCCCGGGCCACCCGAGCGCATTTGCCCAACCCGAACGCCAACCGCGGACTGCGACCCTTCTCGCCCACTCGGTTTGGGCGCTACACGCTGCTCGCCCCGCTGGCGACCGGCGGCATGGCCCAGGTCTATCTGGCACGGGTCGCTGGCGTGGAGGGCTTCGAGAAGCTGGTGGTGATCAAGAAGATCCTGCCCCACCTGGCCGCTGACGAGGACTTCGTAGAGCGCTTCCTCGACGAGGGGAAGATCGTCGTCATGCTGCACCATGGGTCGATCGCCCAGGTGATCGACATGGGGAAGGAGGGCGAGGAGTACTACCTCGCGATGGAGTTCGTGGACGGAAAGGACCTGCGCAAGGTTGCCGCCCGCTGTCGCGACCAGAATGCGTTGCTGCCCACCGGGCTGGCCTTGCACATCTTCGTGCGCCTGCTCGACGCGCTCGCCTACGCCCACCGCAAGAAGGACGACAAGGACCGCGAGCTGAGCGTCGTCCACCGCGACATCTCTCCGCAGAACATCCTCGTCTCCTATGAAGGCGAGGTGAAGATCATCGACTTCGGTCTTGCCAAGAGCGCCCTTTCGCTCCGTCGCACCAGCCCCAGCATGATCCTGGGCAAGTTTTTTTACATGTCGCCGGAGCAGGCTCGCCACCAGCCCGCCGACCGGCGCAGCGACCTCTACGCTACGGGCATCTGCCTCTGGGAGCTGTTGGTAGGCCGCAACCCATTCGACGACACCCCTCCCGGAGAGATCCTGCGGGTGATCGCCAACCCGCAGATCACGCCCCTGAGGGACCTCTGCCCAGACCTGCCGGAGTCGCTCAACGCCGTGGTGATGAAGGCCCTCGCGCCTGACCCGGCCCAACGCTTCCAGACAGCGGAGGAAATGCGGGGCCGGCTGATGACGTGCATGCTCGAGGCCGACCCTTCCGCGGGCCCCGAGGCCCTCGCCTCCTTCATGCGAGAGCGCTTCGAGCGCGAATATGACAATGAGCGCAAGACCATCGCGCTGCTCTCCAAGCTGCCAACCCCATCCGAGACGAAGGCGCCGCAGAGCGGCGACGAAGACGACGGCGAAGCCAGAGCGACCATCATCGATCGCTCCGCGCAGGAAGCTGCCCTGCCCGCGCTCGACGCCCCTTCCGAACAGCTCACGGCCTCCTCTCCCACCCTCGAAGCCCTCGCGTTCGATTCGCCCAACACCGATCGAGATCTCACTGCCGCCGGGCCGGCCCCGGCCTCGATCAAGGGCCCTGCCCCCGACGTAACGACTCCGCGCACCCAAGGCCCCATCTACGGGGGAGCCGCCGAGACGCCGGCGCACAACAGGTCCCTCGCGAGCAAGCGACGCGCGCACGGGAGTCCTGACGATGAAGGAGAGGAGGAGGTCGACGAGCGTCGCCTGACGATCAAGATGGACCCCCTTGAGTTCATACCCGGTATCGAGGGCGGAGCACGACCCGCCTCGCCTCGGCGCGAGCCGACCGACCCTCGACGCAAGGCGGTCAAGGCCTCCGAGGCCGCCATTGGCCACCAACGGACCGCCCGCCCCGCCCGGCCACGTCCTGGCCGGCCCACATCCAGGGAGAAGTCGGCAGTGGTCCAGCCCGCCCGGCGGGCTCCTACGCCGGGAGGCCTCCCCCCGGGGCTGGCGACCCACCCGGAGGCGACGACCCCACCATCGATCATCGTCGCCAGCGGCTTTCAGGACTCTGGCGAGCCGGAGGAAAGCGTCCTGGTCAGCCCGCAACTTTTGGCCGAGCCTGCGGACGAGCCGGCCGCACCTGGTTCGGCCTCCGACGAAATCGCGTCCACGCCCTCAGTCGGCACCCCTGCGTTCACCGCGGACAACGAGACTCAACGCGGCATCGAGGTCGACGCGCGCCGTGGTATCGCGACGACAGTCTGGGTCTTCATCGGGGTAGGCCTAGCGTTCCTGGTAGCCGCCGCCATCACTGGCATGGTGGTCTTCAGGCCCGCAAGCTTGGAGACGAAGACCAACCCCGAGTCCGATGTTGCCGCGCCGCCAGCCATCGAAAGGTCTTCAGCTGGCGCTGACTCCGCCCCCACGGCGGCTCTCGCTGCCCATCGCGCGGCAGACTCCGCCTCCCCTCCCTCCAAGGCGACCGAGGAGATACAGACAGATCGTTCGGTCCTCAAAGCGCAGCCCAGGGGCCCGTATGGGAAGGCACGATTCAGAAAGGCCGAGCTGGAGCGGCTCTTCCCGGAGCTGAAGGCGTGGTTCGACCGCCTCCGCTCCCGGTACCCCACCTCGCAGATTGCAGGGCTAGCAGGCGCTTTTCAGAGGGTCTCGGAGAAGCACGAGCTGCTGAGCGACCCGCAGCACCATGCCGAGGTCGAGCAGTGGTTGCTCTGGTTCCAGGATGGGTTGAAGGCGACCGAGCGCAATCTGAAGAAACCCTGATCTTCGCCATGGCTGCCCTCCTCGAAGCCCGCGCCGTCTCCTGCCGCTACGGCGAACGGCGTGCGCTCGCGGCCGTCGGCTTCGCCGCCTGCGCTGGCGAGCTCACGGCGATTCTGGGCCCCAACGGCGCAGGCAAGAGCACGCTCCTCAAGGCGCTGGCAGGGCTCATCCCCTGCGAGGGTCGGGCTCTGCTGGGTGGGGTGTGCCTGGCAGATCTGCCACGGCGCGAGATCGCCCGGCGTATCGCCCTCGTGTCCCAGGACCCGCCGGTCGATGCCCCCTTCACGGTCTTGGAGCTGGTGTTGATGGGGCGCGCCCCGCACCTGGGGCGCCTGGCTCTCGAGGGCCCCCACGACCGGCAGATCGCCGAGCAGGCCATGAGGGATGCTGGAGTGCTCGAGCTGGCCTCGAGGCCGATCGACCAGCTCTCGGGCGGCGAGAGGCGGCGTGCTTTCCTGGCGCGTGCTCTGGCTCAGGAGCCCCAGGCCCTCCTGCTCGACGAGCCCACGGCTTTCCTGGACATGGGCCATCAAGGACAGGTGCTCGAGCACGCGGCGCGCCTCGCCAGCAGCGGGCTGTGCGTCGTCGCGGTCCTGCACGACCCCAACCTCGCCGCCACCTGGGCCGACAAGGTCGTGCTCATGCGCTCCGGTTCGGTCGTCGCCTCCGGCCCGACGCACGAGGTCCTCACCGCCGCCGCCCTCGAAGACCTCTACGGTGCGCGCCTGGTCGCTACCCGCGGGGTGGCGGGTGAAGGCCCGTTCTTCGCGACGATCAGGGCAGGATCTTGAAGCGCACCGGGACCACCACGCATCTCATCCGCTTGGGGAACGGTGCCGCCCGGGCCACCACGCTGAGCGCTGCTTCGTCGAGTAGCTCGAACCCCGTGGAACCAACGATGGCTGTCTCGCGGGGCTGGCCTTCCCCATCGACGCAGAAGCGCACCTTGGCCACTCCCTGGGCACGCGCCCGCCGGGCGGCTCGCGGATAGGCGGCGTCCGCCACCGCCTCGAGCCGGCGCCGGATCTGCTCGTCCTCGTCGGGCCAACCTCCCCCGCCGCCCTCCCCGCTTCCCACGGCTCCTGGAGAGCCAGTCCCCACGCCGGTCCCTTTGCTGCCCTCTGCGCCCGCTGCTCCTCCTCCTTGTCCTTCACC
>JACRCT010000142.1 GCA_016218885.1 Deltaproteobacteria bacterium
CGCATGAACTCCGAGGGCGTGGTCCTGGTCGAAGACCCCGAGGTGCGCAAGCGCTTCGACGAGATGATCGCCAAGGACTTCGAGGCCCCGGGGGTCTGCCAGGTGGCCCTGCGGCCGGCCGATGAGCTTGAGAAGCTCGAGCGGGCCGAGGACTGGTTCGTGCGCAAGGTGCTGCGCCCGGTGATCTAGCCCCCTTCCCGAGAGGGCGAAGAAGACGCCGAGCGGTCGTCGCGTCGAGTGGTCTCAACGCAGGAAGCAGGACGCCGTGCTGCCCGGCGCCTACCCGCCGATGTCGCTGTCCATCTCTTTCGGAAGGGGCTGGGGATAGGGCGGCGATCGGCCCCCCTGGCACGTCGCCCATGGCCGACGATTACAATCGGGCCATGAAACGACCCCAGGGCCCATCCAACGACGGCGAGCTGGACAAGCTCATCGCCGGCTTCCTCTCGACCATCCCGCTCTTCGCCGAGGTCACCGCCGCGGAGGCGATGGAGGTGATCCGCCTGCTGCGGCGGGTCGACCTCGCTCCCGGAGAGGTGCTGTTCGAGAAGGGCGGTCCCCCGCTGGCGATGTGGCTCCTGGGCGAGGGGTGCGAGGTAGAGGTGTCGGTGCCGCGCGGGGCCGCGACGAGGCCGGTCGTGCTCTCCACGCTCGAGGCCACCCAGACGGTGGGAGAGATGGCGCTCATCGACGACTCGCCGCGCTCGGCCACGGCGACCGTGGTCCGCGGCGGCCAGGCGCAGCGCATCGAAGCCACGGACTTCGAGGCGCTGCGCGCGCGCTTCCACCCCGCGGCCTTCAAGATGATTCGCCGGCTGGCCAGCGAGATGGCCGGGCGGCTTCGGACGATCTCCCGGCGCATCGCGCCGGCTGCCGAAGTGTCCCCCTCGCTGTCAGGCGGCGGGCATGCGGGTGCCCCGCTGGGGATGGGGGCCAAGGTGACGCCGGAGGCGCTGGCCTCGGTGGCGCAGTTCAAGGACCTGCCGTCGACGGTGCGGCTAGCGCTCGCCCAGAAGCTGCAGCAGCACGAGGTCCCCGAGGGAGCGGTGCTGTTCCGGCAGGGAGGCCCAGGCGACTGCCTGCTTGTCCTCCTAGAGGGAGAGCTGGCGCTGCTGCGCCAAGGGCGGACGCTGGCCAGGCTCGCGCCGGGCAGCATGTGCGGGCTCGTCTCGGCGATCGACGGAGGGCCGCGCGCCACCGACTGCCAGGCGACCACCACGGCCCGCGTGCTGCGGCTGCCGCGCGCCGACCTCGAGTGGCTCTTCCAGTCCGGCAACCGCTTCGCCTAGCTGATCGTCGACACCGTGACCCGCCACATGGTCTCGCGCCTCAGGCAGCTCAACGCCACGCTGCTGGTCCAGTGCGCCCAACTGCCCAGCGCGGTCCAGGCCACGAGCGATGCCCAAGCGGCTCAGGGCGCTCTGGCGCAGGCGGAGCTCGACACGGAGATCGAGATCCTCTTCGAGGACGGCGCCGCAGGGTGACGACCGAGCATCGGGTCCGGAGCGACCGCCACAAGCCGGCCCGCTCTACCTGCTGGGCTTCTCCTCGACCAGGGTCTCAGCAGGCCTCTGCGTGGCACCGCCGCACATGAGGTGCTCTTACCCCAGCGGGGGCAAATGACCTCCCCGGAGTGCGCGGGGGCCTCAGCATTCGCCTGACGCTCGACGGCTGGTCTCGGTTTTGCGAACGGCACCGCCTCATGATCCACAAGGCGAGGCGGGAGCAGAGACCGGGCGTGAAGGGGTCGAGAGCCCATCGGGGAGCTTTGTATCTCCTACTGCCTCTGCTGACATGCAGCTGCTCCCTGGCTGGGGACGAGCTGAATCCCGCCTCGCCCGTGGACGCGGGAGCTGCAGCCACCAGCGATGCGGCCGATTCCGACCTCGACCCCAGTGCGGATGCCGCGATGCGAGCCGAGGCCGAGCTCGTGCCCCTCCCGGACGCGGGGCGAGGCAGCCAAGGTGATGCCAGTGCGCCCCCCGATCCCTGCTTGACCGACAACGGGCTGCCGCGACGCACGCTTCTGGTCCTGCTTCAACCGCCCCGGCGCGGGGCCTGTCTGGGCGGATACTGACGAGTGCGCTAGCGGGAGTGACCGAGAAGGGCGTCTCGCGTGAGGTCCATCGCGAGCTTGCGAGCCGTGGCGGCTTCAGCCCGCAGCCGCGTTGCTGGAGCCGCCAGACGCTTCCGATGTCTCGGACGCGCCCCTCTCTTCCTCATCCGACAACTTGCCCGACAAGCGCGCGGCGTGCTGCAGATCGCGCAGCTTGGCGTACTTGAGCAGGTCGTAGAGCCCGCTGATCGCCGCGTGGAGCAACCCGTCCCAGCCGTCGAGGAAGCCCAGCCAGAGCACGTAGCGCTTGAAGAAACCCCACGGCCAGCGCCACAGCGAGAAGTAGGAGAAGCGCCGCCCCTGGGCGAAGCGCTCCCGCGCCGCCAAGGAGCTGTAGCGATTGATCTTGTCGACGAACTTCTCCAGCGAGTCGTAGGTGAAGTGGAGGATGGGCGCGTCGACCGCCGGCGCCCGTCCCGAGACCTCGGCGCACTCGTGGATCGCGCGGGGAGGGAAGCTCCCCTTCTCCCGCCGGAACAGACGCAGATGGCGCTCGGTCCAGCGCATGCCGAAGCGCTGTCGCCGCCCGAAGACCCACGTGCGGAAGCGGATCCGGTAGCCCTCGGCGGTGCCATCCTCGAGGAGCTGCGGGATGGCCGCGCGCAGCTCAGCAGAGCAGCGCTCGTCGGCATCGAGGTTGAGGACCCAGTCTCCCGTCGCCTGCTCGAGGGCGAATTGCTTCTGGGCGGCGTGCCCCGGCCAGGCGCGCACGAAGACCCGCGCCCCGGCCTGCTCGGCGATCTCCCGCGTACGATCGGTGCTCTGGGCGTCCACGACCACGAGCTCGTCGGCGAAGGCCACCGAGGCCAGGCACCCGGGCAGGTCGCGCTCCTCGTTGCGGACGACGACGATGACCGACAGCCGCGGCGGCACTCAGCCCTGACCTTTCTGGAGCTTGTCGACCAAGGCGCTCGAGGAGTGGTCCTTCGGGTCGCCGGCGATGGCCACCCGGCCCCCGTAGGCCAGCACCTCGTCGCGCTCCGGGACCG
>JACRCT010000143.1 GCA_016218885.1 Deltaproteobacteria bacterium
CGCGGCGAGCTGGTGGCCATCGTCGGGTCCTCGGGTTCGGGCAAGTCGACCTTGATGAACCTCTTGGGGTTGCTCGACAGCCCCAGCGAGGGCACCTATCGGCTCGACGGCCTCGACCTGTCGCGCGTGTCGCCCGACGAGCAGGCCCGCTTGCGCAATCAGAGGTTCGGCTTCGTGTTCCAGGCCTTCCGCCTGCTTCCACGGGCCAGCGCGCTGGAGAACGTCGAGCTCCCGCTCCTGTATTCGGACCGCGGCGGCACCCAGGGGCTGGCCCGGGCCGCGCTCATGTCGGTGGGCCTCGCCGATCGGATGGATCACCGGCCGACGGAGCTGTCGGGAGGCCAGCAGCAGCGGGTCGCCATCGCCCGCGCTCTGGTCAACGCCCCGGACATCGTGCTGGCCGACGAGCCCACCGGGAACCTCGACCCGCGCGCCGCCTTGGAGATCCTGGCCATCTTCCAGAAGCTGCACCGGGAGGGGCGCACCGTCGTGCTCGTGACCCACGACGCGAACGTGGCCCGGCACTGCTCGCGCATCGCCCGCATCGAGCATGGGTCCATCGCTGCGGACGAGCTGGTCACCGACCGCCTGGACGCCGCCGAGGTGCTCTCGCGAATGGCCGTCCCCGCCGCCTGAGGAGGAAGCATGCTCACGAATCGACTGATCGAAGACGGGCTGCGGACCATGCTCCGCTACAAGCTGCGCAGCTTCTTCATGATGCTCGGGAGCCTGGTGGGGGTGGCCGCTCTGACCTTCGTGGTCTCGGTGGGGAGCGGCGCCGAGCGCAGGCTTCTGGGAACCGTGCGCCAGCTCTTCGGCGACTCCTCCCTCATGGTCTCCAGCGGAGGCAGCCTGATCCTGGGCGGGCCCCGCTCCGAGGGCGAGCGGTTGACGATGGAGGACCTGGAAGCCATCGCCACCTCTCTCCCCAGCGTCGAGTCGTGGGATCCCGTCCAGATGCTCGACCCCGCTCCGGTGCGCTTCGGGGACGCCTCGACGAGCGCGCGGGTGGTCGGCTCCTCCGAGCGGGCCGAGCGGGTCTGGGACCGTGGAGTCAGCCGTGGCGAATACTTCGATGCCACGGACGTGAGCCGCCAGGCGCGCGTCGCGCTCCTCGGCGAGACTGTGGCCAGGGGCCTCTTCGGTTCGGAGGACCCGGTGGGGAGCGAGGTCCTCATCGGCGGTGCTCCCTTCAAGGTGACCGGCGTCCTCGAGCGGCTGGGCACCGACGTGCACGGATTGGATCGGGACAACGAGATTGTCGTGCCCATCACCACCGCGATGCGCCGCCTCCTCAACGTCGACACGGTGCGAGGAGGCAAGTTCGTGGTGCGTGAGCCGACCCAGGTGCTCGAGACCGGGCGTGAGATCCAGCGCCTGCTGCGGGAACGTCACTTGCTCGCCGCCGGCCAACCGGACGACTTCACGGTGGTCACTCCGGTCGAGGTGCAGAAGATGGTGGCGAAGGTGCAGCGCGTGCTCTTCCTCTTCCTGCCGTTGGTGGCGGCCATCGCGCTGCTCGCGGGCGGGGCGGTGGCGGCGAGCCTGATGCTGCTCTCGGTGAGCGAGCGCATCGGCGAGATCGGCCTCAGACGGGCCGTGGGTGCCCGGTCGAGCGACATCGCCCGGCAGTTCCTCTTCGAAACGGCGCTGACCACCTCGTCCGGAGCCCTGTTGGGAGTCGCCCTCGGCGGCGTGGGCGCCCTGGGGGTCGCCCGGCGCCTGGGGCTTGCGACCTTCGTCTCCTGGAAGGCAGCGCTGCTGGGCATCGCGCTGGCGGTTCTCATCGGGCTGCTGGCCGGGGTGGCGCCGGCACGACGAGCGGCGCGCCTTCTACCCGCGAATGCGCTCCGATGAGGCTTGTGCGCATCCTCGGGCCCTCGCTGGCGGCCCTGCTCGCTCACCGGGCACGCAGCCTCCTGGCGGCCGGGGGAGTCGCCATCGGGATAGCCGCCGTCTCGTTGACCGGTGCCGTCGGAGACGGGGTACAGGCCGAGGTCCTGACCCGCCTGGGAAACCTGGGCAGCCGGATGCTCGTGATCCGGCCGGCGCAGGTGCCCAAGCGTGCAGCGCGCAAGGAGGTCCAGGGCGTCGTCGCCACCCTCAAGGCAGAGGACGCTGAGGCGATCGAGAAGATGAGGCGTGTGGAGTCGACCGCTCCGGTGTTCGAGGGGCCGGCCCGGCTCAAGTCGGAAAGCGGCTCGATGGCCACCAGGGTGCTCGGCACCACCGCCGCCTACTTCCGCCTCCGCGACTTCGCCTTCCAGAACGGGCGCGCCTTCGGGCCGGAGGAGGACGGGCTCCGGGTCGTGGTGCTCGGCGCGCGGACCGGCAGGACCCTGTTCCCCCTGGCGGACGGGGTGGGCCGCTCGCTTCGCATCGGAGGCGTCGGCTTCGAGGTGGTCGGGATCCTCGAGCCCAAGGGCGTCTCAGCCAGTGGCGGCGACACGGACGGCCAGGCCTTCATCCCCTTGCGCACGGCGCAGCGCAGGCTGTTCGACTCGCGCTCGCTGACGAGCATCATGGTCGGCGCGGACGAATCCAGCTCGCTGGACGCGATGGAGGCGGAGATCCGTGCGTTGCTGCGAGAGCGGCACGGCCTCGACGCCCGAGGCCTGCCCGACGACTTCGCCATCCAGGGGCAGGCACGCGCCTTGGCTGCCCAGCAGAAGACCGCGTCCCTCCTGAAGCTTCTCACCTGGGGGCTGGCGGCCATCTCGCTGCTGGTGGGCGGCACCGGCATCCTGGCGCTGATGACGCTCTCGGTGAAGGAGCGCACGCCGGAGATCGGCCTGCGGATGGCGGTGGGAGCGCGGTCACGGGACATCCTCGTCCAGTTCCTCGCCGAGGCCCTCGCCTTGGCGCTGCTGGGGGGAGCAGCGGGCGCGGCGGTGGGAGTCGCCGGCGCGTGGGGGATCTCCGCCCTCACGCAATGGAAGGTGAGCGTGTCGCTCCCGACGGTGGCCGCGTCTCTGGGCGTCTCCCTCGCGACCGGGCTGGCCTTCGGCGCGCTCCCGGCTCGGCGGGCGTCGATGCTGCTTCCCGTCCAGGCACTGACCCAGGAATGATGGAGCCCTCATGACGGCTGCCGCCTCCACGTTCAAGCCTCGGGTCCTCATCATCGACGACGACGAGGAGCTCAATGCGCTGCTGACCGAGTACCTTGGCCGCTACGGGTTCGTCACCGCCACCGCGGCCCACCCCGAGGAGGGGCTCCGGGCGATCAAGGCCCAACCGCCCGACATCCTGGTCCTCGACGTCATGCTCCCCGGGATGGACGGCTTTGCGGTCTGCCGCAAGGTCCGGGAGACGAGCCGCGTGCCCATCGTGATGCTCACCGCGCGGGGCGATGTCCCTGACCGCATCCTGGGGCTGGAGCTCGGCGCGGACGATTACCTGCCCAAGCCGTTCGAGCCGCGCGAGCTGGTGGCGCGACTGAATGCGGTGCTGCGCCGCGGTCCGCTGGCCCCTCCCGCGGAGCGGATCCGGGTGGGGGAGCTCGAGCTCGACGTGTCGGCGCGCATGGCGTCCCTTCAGGGACGCGCGCTCTGCCTGACCACCGCGGAGTTCGAGCTTCTCTGCCTCCTCGTCCGGCATCGAGGACGCGTCCTGAGCCGCGAGCGAATCCTGGACGAGACCCGCGGGCTCGATTGGGAGGCGTTCGATCGCTCGATCGATGTGCTGGTCAGTCGGCTCCGGCACAAGCTGGGAGACGATTCCAAGAACCCGGGGTTCATCAAGACCATCTGGGGGCGCGGCTACAGCTTCGTGGGAGGTGAAGGTGGGTGAGCGCTTCCAGGTGCCCCGCCTTGGCCGGTCGGTCTTCGCCAAGCTGATCGCCGTGATGGTGGCGATGGCCTTGGCCCTCCCGCTGCTGGTCGGGACCTTCTTCCTCTTCGTCGCGGTTCCGGCCCTGGAGGCTCCCAAGCAGGAGCTCATGCGCGAGTACATGGATACGCTCGCCACCTCTTCGCTCGATGTCGAGACCGCGAGGAAGGTGGGGGCCCGCCACCAGCTCAACATCCGCTACGAGGGCCCCGCGGGCGCCTGGGCGACTGACCCTGATCTGCCTCCCATCCGTGAGGTGGAGCAGGGGAGGGCGCGCTCTGCAGGGTGGAAGGCATCGCCCGAGTACCATGTGGTCTCCCGGCCCGACGGGTCGACCTATCTCTTCGCCTGGGAGTATCGCCGGCGCCTCGACGCGGTCCACCTTCAACTCCTCGCGCTGCTGCTGGGGATGGTCCTGGCGATCCTCCTCCTCGCCCATGCGCTGCTGCGCCGTACGCTCCGGCCGCTCCGCTGGCTTCAGGAGGGCGTGTCCAAGCTGAGCGAGGGTGACCTGGAGGTCACCATCCCACGCCGGACCGAGGACGAGTTCGGGGTGCTCACCGACGCCTTCCACCACATGGTCGGCCGGGTGAGGCAGATGGTGAAGTCTCGGGACCAGCTCCTGCTCGACGTGAGCCATGAGCTGCGCTCGCCTCTGACGCGAATGAAGGTCGCCCTGGCGCTCTGCCCCGACGACGAGCAACACCAGCGCGTCCACGCCCACGTGACGACGATGGAGGCCATGGTGACCGAGCTGCTGGAGCTCGAGCGGCTCCGGCAAGGACGCGGGCTCCAGATGGAGCGCCAGGATCTGAAGGCCTTGGTGCGCGAGGCCTGCCAGGTCCTGCCGGATGGGAAGCCGGGCATCCGCCTGGAGGAACCACCAGGACCGGTCGTTCTCGGGCTGGACTCCACGAAGGTGCGCAGCGTCCTCACCAACCTCCTGGAGAACGCGCAGAAGTACTCGCTGCCCGACAGCCAGCCCGTCACCCTCCGCATCCAGGAAGAGGAATCCTCGATCCGCGTGAG
>JACRCT010000144.1 GCA_016218885.1 Deltaproteobacteria bacterium
GTCGGGAACGCGCTCCGCAGCCTGGCGCATCGCGGCCTCGGCGCCTTCGGAGTCGTTGTCGACCTTGCGCAGCTCGGCGATGCGCAGCCAGGGAGCAGGGGTTTTTAGGTCGAGCTGAGCCACCTTCTCCAGCGCCTTGACCTCCTCGTCGCCCTTCTTCAGGGACCGATAGGTGTCCGCCAAGGCCTGCGCGGCGAGCAGGTCGGGAGCGATGGCCATGGCCGCCTCGTACTCGACGACGGCGCCCGCCAGATCGCCGCTCTCGGCCTTCATCTTGGCCAGGGCCAGGTGCGCCTCGCGGTCCTTGGGATTGAATTGCAGCATCTTCCCGTACAGCTCGATGACCTTGGGCATGTCCTTGGCCTCCAGGGCCAGACGTGCCTGGGCAGTCACCACCGGGAGATCATCCGGGTCGATCTTCAGGGCCCGGTCGAGGGTCTCGCGCGCCGCAGGATCCTTCATGGCGACGAGCGTGAGCCCCAGGCCCGCCAGCGCCTCCTGCCAGTCGGGGGCCAGCGCCAGCACCTCCTCGTAGGCAGCCTTGGCCTCGGGAAGCTTCTGCTTCAGGCGCAACACGTCGGCCCTGGCCACCAGCGCAGGGACGAAGCGGGGACGAGCCTTGAGCGCCTTGGCCACCTCGGCGTCCGCTTGATCGAAGAAGCCCTTCCATTGCAAGTAGATGAGGGCCGACGCGGTCCAGGGCCAGGGCTCTTCGGGGCTGAGGCGGCAGATCTTGGCGACGTCCTGCCAGGACTCTTCGCTGGGCTGTCCGGCCCAGGCCGCGAACAGGCGCGGCTTCCAGTCGTTGGGGCGCAGCTTGGCCTGCTCCAGGTACTCCTCGTGGACCTTGGCGGACTCGCCCTTGCGTCCGCGCGCGGTGATGGCGCGCAGCGTGGCCGCGATGGCGCGGTCAGCTTCAAGCTTGGGGTCCAGCCCTGCGGAGGGGGCGCCGCCGGGCTTGGCGTCGTCCTTGGGCAAAGGCCCGCCGGCGCACGCCGTGGCGATTGCCAGAAGAATCGCGGTCTTTCTCATGGGCAAGGTCCCTCTGTCGGTGGCCGGCCCCCCGACCGGTCCTGGGTTCATAGCGCTGCTTCGATAGCACGGCCAGTCCCGCTAGTCGTCATCGTCCCGATCGTCGTGATGACCGTGGCCACGGCCGTGGCCGGAATGGCCGCCCTTGTCGTGGGCGCGCACGTCCTGCTCGCGGATGGAGAGGGCGCCGCTCCACTCGTCCACGAAGACCCGGGCGCGCCCCTTCTGGCCATTGCCCTTGATCTTGAGATTCACCTCGAAGCCGCCGCGCTCGCGATCGACCGTCTTGATGCTGGAGGGCCAGCCCTACTGCCAGGCCCAACACTGGGCGATCGAGGCCGCCCCCTGGGCGTCGATGGCCACCTGGGGATGCACGATGACGGGAGGCGGAGGTCGCGAGGGAGGCGGCGCGACGACGACCGGGTGCGCGGGTCGGGGCGGTGGCGGCGCCGCGCGGCGCGGGTGGGCGACGATACACGCCGGGAGGAGCACCAGTGCAAGAAGCCAGGGTTGACGCATGTGCGATCTCCTTCGAGAGAGCCTCTCCGCTCAAGGGTCCTTGGAGCCCTCGACGGCCCTGATCGCGTCCGCCGCCGCCCTCCGGCTGTTGCAGCCGAAGATCTCCTTGAAGACGTTGCCGCCGCCAGCCTCGTCCTCGAAGCTGGCAGCCTGCATCGACTTCAGCGTCGAGAGCGCGGCGGGGCGCTTGAGCCGGCCCAGAGCATACGCCGCGTTGGCTCGCGCCCAGCAGTGGTCGCTCTCGGTGAGGTTCAGCAGACGCCTGAATGCCTTCGAGCTGCCCTGCCGGGCAGCCACCTCGTAGCGACGGGCCGCGTCGTCCCAGTCCTTGCGCTGCTCCTCGATGCGCCCCTCGAGATAGCTGCGCCAAGGCCCGGGCTCGAGCTTCCTGACCTCCACCTCCGCCCCCTTGATGTCCCCCTCGTCGAGCGCGTCCTCGACCGGGTCTGCGCTGAGGCTCCACAGCCCCCCGGCGACGATCAGCGCTCCCAGCGCTCCCGCCGCAGCCATCCGGGCCTTGGTCGAGGATGCCCTCGCCCTCCACAGGAGCGAGCCCAGCGCAGCCTGGCCACGGGTCGTCAGGGTAAGAGCCCCACTGGCAGCGCCCTGGGCGAGCGCCGTGCCCTTCCCACGGAGATCGACGCCCAGCAGGACCGCGGGATCGGGCGCCGGGAGGTTCGAGGAGATGCGGGAGAGCGCATGGCCCCCATAGGGCGGCGCGGCCTCGTTGAGCTGCGCAGCGGCGGCGGCTGCGCTTTCGGGCGCCGGCTCCGGCGAGCCGATGCGCCAGGCCCCTCGCGGCACGCGGTAGACCTGGACCTTCTCGGGAATGCCCTTGAGCTCGTGCCGGCCGCGATCCTCGGAGGGCACCTCGGCCTTGTTCATGGCCAGGTGCACGGCCTCGGTGAACAGCACCTCCCCGGCGTCGGCCAGGCCCTCGACACGGGCGGCGATGTTCACCGGCTCGCCGAAGACGTCGCCGCCCTCCAGCCGCACCTCGCCCATGTTGATGGCCACCCGGACGTGGATCTGGTCGGCCTCGGGAACGCGCCGGTTGTAGTCCCACAGCCGGTCCTGGATGGCCACGCCACACAGCACCGCCTGCGTCGGCGACTCGAAGACCACCAGGAAGGCGTCGCCGATGGTCTTGATCTTCCGCCCGCCGAAGGCCTTGAAGACGGGCATGAGCAGCGCGTCGTGGACGCGCAGCATCCGCCGGTTCTCCTCGTAGGTCTGCTGACTGGTGCGGGCGGTGAAGCCCTTGATGTCCGTGAAGACGATGGCGAGGTTGGCGGTCTTCATGGGTCCTCGCCGCGGGTCAGAGGCGCGCGAATGCTACGGCAGGAAGGGGCGATGAGGGTAGTGCGAGGGAACCCGGCAGAAGTGGTGGTCACCCTTCCCCGTAGGTGTGCAGCCCCTCGCCGGTGAGGCCGAGGTTCACGCCCAGGTAGGTGAAGATCACCAGCGCGAAGCCGGCGATGGCGATGACCGCGGTGCGACTTCCCGTCCAGCCCAGCGTGCGGCGGGTGTGCAGATAGAGGGCGTAGACGAAGAAGGTGACCAGCGACCAGGTCTCCTTGGGGTCCCAACTCCAGTAGCTGCCCCAGGCGTCATAGGCCCATAGGGCGCCCATCACGATGCCCAGGCCGAGCAGGGGAAAGCCCGCCAGCACCATCCGGTAGGTCATCTCCTCCAGCCGCCCGCGCTCGGGCAGTCGCTCCAAGGCCCTGGCGCGAAAGGCGACCAGGGCCATGAACGAGAGCGAGAGCACTACGGCCAGGACCAGCACCCCCAACCCGTAGTTCCCTCGCAGCGAGAGCCGGAAGGGCCCCTGGACGCCCGCCAGGAGCGCGGCCCCGGGTGGGGTCGCCGCCACCGCGCCGCCGCGGCCGAGAATGGCCACCGCCACCGCGCCCAGCGAGGAGAGCAGCGCGGCGAGCCCGGCTGCCAGGGACCAGAGCCCGCGGCGGGTCTCGCGACGGGCGCGCAGGTCGAGCGCGAAGAGCAGCGCCGTCGCCAGCAGCAAGGCGATCGCCAGCGCCAGGAGCGGCCCGGAACCCGGCACGGGGACGTTCCAGCGAACCGGCTGCGGCTCGCCCGGCGGGAAAAAGATCGCCGGCTGCCATCCCCCCTGCCCCAGGTACGACGGGGTGAGCGCGAACGCGAGGCGCGCGAGCCCGTGGGCCCACCCGGCTGCCAGCAGCACCAACGCCGCCGAGACCGAGAAGCCCATCCCCAGCGCGGCGACCGGAGCGCCGCCCTTGAGCAGCGAGAGGAGAGCCAGCACCGCCGCCACCAGGAAGAAGGCGTAGGCGACGAAGATGATGATGACGTGGGCGATGAGCCACCAACTCTGCAGCGCAGGCGCAAGCGGGCGCAGCCCCTTTTCAGTGACGACGAAGGCCTCGACCAGGGCGGTGAGCACGACCCCCATCGCCAAGACGCCCACCGGGCGCAGCTTCCACCGGTATTCGACCGCCAGATGGACCGCCGCCACACACCAGGCCGTGACGATGAGGCTCTCGTAGAGGTTGGTGAGCGGCGGGTGAGAGAGGAAGGCGCCCAGCCAGGTCGGCGCGTCCCCGGCGGCCTGGCCCGCCATCATCTCCTCGGTCGCCGCCAGGTGCCAGCGCAGCCCTATCCAGACCGAATGCGCCGCCAGGCCGGTGAAGGCGAGCCCCGTCGCCACCCGCGCAACCTTCTGCGCGCGCCCCGAGGCCGCTCCGAGGGCGACCAGATAGGCCGCCAGGGCGAGCGCGTAGAGGGCGCAGGTGGTGCGGAAGAGATGCTCGACCGCCGTCGGGTTCATTCGCGCTCCGTCTGCTGTTTACCAGAGGCGGCCGAACCCGTCTGCCCCCCATCGCCTTTGCCCGCGCCCCGACGTCGGCAGCCCATTCGAGGGGGAGGTGTCCGAAGGCTGGCAATGTCAGGGCCAGCGTGATAGCAGAACGGGCGTCGTTCCTCCGCCATCCGGCCAGCCTCCGGCCGACCTGCCTGGGGCCCGCCGGCCGATGAGTTCTTCGAGGAGTCTTGGATGACCAACGAGAAGGCCGACGTGCCTCCCAAGGAGAAGAAGGAGAAGAAGTTCAAGGGAGTCGTCGTGATTGAGCGCGAGCTCTGCAAGGGCTGCGCTTTCTGCGTCGAGTTCTGCCCCACCCATGTGCTGGAGCTCGACAAGGGCTTCAACGCCAAGGGCTACCACCCGCCCGTGTTCGCCAAGCCGGATCTGTGCAACGGCTGCGACATGTGCGGGCTGTACTGCCCCGACTTCGCCATCTTCGGCTACCGCGAGAAGAACGAAGAGCCGGCGGGGAGGTTTGAGTAAATGAAGGCCGATCCCAAAGGCGTCCTGACGGGCAGCCACTACTTGGACGGCGACCACGCGTGCAGCGAGGGCGCCCTTGCCGCCGGCTGCCGCTTCTCGGCCGGCTATCCCATCACCCCTTCGACCGAGGTCGTGGAGCGGCTCAGCCAGCGCTTCCCCAAGGTCGGCGGGGTGTTCATCCAGATGGAGGACGAGCTGGCGGCCTCCATCGCGGTGCTCGGCGGGGCCTGGGGCGGGGCCAAGGCCATCACCGTCACCTCCGGCCCCGGCTTCTCGCTGATGATGGAAAACATCGGCCTGGCGGTGATGACCGAGACGCCGATGGTGA
>JACRCT010000152.1 GCA_016218885.1 Deltaproteobacteria bacterium
CCAGGGCCTGCTCCCAGGTGACGTTCTCTAGATGGATGTTGACAAGCCCAGCCACATCCTTCCCCGAGACGATGTTGATCTTCGCCTTCCGGGCCAAGGCCTGCAGAACCGTCTGGATATCCGCTTCCTTGAAATCCAGGGAGATCACTCCCGACTCCAGCGAGGCCGGGCACAGGCCCCAGACGTTGAAGTCGGCCTTGCGCTCCTTGAAGGGCGAGTAGCCGAAGAGGATCTCCACCAGCTTCCGGGCATCCTTCTCGAACTTGGCGCGCTCGGCGGCGGTGTAGCCATCGCCGAGGATGAGCAGGTCGACCTTCTCGGACGGCTCGCCGCTCTTGAGCAACTCAATCAGTGCGCCGGGCGCGGTGGGCTTGGAGGGATCGACGAACATGTCTGCAGGGTCCACCGGCAGCGACCAGACCTCGCGGAAGGCGTTCCGGGCGTCGCGCTTCTTGAGCAGCACCTGCACCGGGGCCGCGGGGGCGGGGAAGCGCAGCGACTCGTGGAAGGTGCGGTTCATCTGCTTGGCCTCGGGAGTCGTCTCCCACTCGCCGTAGATGGAGGCGAAGCCGCGCGAGTAGAGCAGCCGGTTGGTGGCGTGGTCGCGGACCTCGAAGAGGTACTTGCCCAGGTTGGTCTCGTCGAGGGCCTGGGAAGGGGCTCCGGGCCAGGCCAGGGGCTCGAGGACCAGCCGATCGAGGCTGAAGAGCTCTTGGGTGGCGTTGCCAGAGTGGTGGTAGTCGACGCGGAAGGTGCGGGGCGCCGCGGCCGGGGCGGCGGCGGTCGTGACCAGGGCGAGGGCGAGAAGGAGGGCAGGGTTCATGGCGCGGCATTCTAGACGAGGCGCGCCGATGGTCGAGCGCAGGACGAACGCCGGTTCTTCGGATGGGTAAAGGCGTATCCCGGTTTGTCACGGCGCTTGGCTTCCAAAGCTTGCGCAGCAGATCCGCACAGCTCGGGATTCACGGAGGTTTCTGGTTGGCAGAGGGCTTGCCCTAGGGCTTTCGCGCGGGGACTGACCTCGCGTCCCGGAGGCCTCCATGGCGACCTTGCTTCTGCTGGGAGCGCTCGCAGCCGCCCATCCCGATCTCGCGGGCGCGGCCCGCCAAGGGGCGCACTGGCGCTTCTCGACCGAGCGCGGAGCCGTGTACGCCTGGCATCCTGGCGGGTTGGAGAGCGGGCGCTGCGCCGTCGTGGTCTATGTGCACGGCTACTACGTGGACGTTGGCCAGGCCTGGGAGGAGCACCGGCTCGAGGAGCAGTTCGCCGCCAGTGGCATCGACGCCGTCTTCGTCGCCCCCGAAGCCCCGAGCGGCAACGGGCAGCCGGTCTCGTGGCCCCGCCTCTCCGAGCTACTGGAGACGGTCTACTCGGGCGCGGGCATCGAGCGCTGTCGAGGGGGGCCGGTCGTGGCGGTCGGGCACAGCGGCGCCTTTCGCACCATTGCCAGCTGGCTCGACGAAGGCCTGCTCTGCGAGATCGTCCTGATCGACGCGCTCTACGCTCGCGAGCTCCAATTCGAGCGCTGGCTCCGGCAGGATCCGTCGTCGAGGCGGCTGATCGTGGTCGCCGACCTCACGCGAGCCGGCGCGGGGCGCCTGGCGAAGCGCTTCCCGGACGCCCTGCGCCTGCCAAGGCTGCGCGCTCCTGCGACCGCTGACGAGCGCAGGGCACCCCTCGCCATCTTCGAGGGCGCCTTCGGGCACTTCGCGCTGATCACCGAAGGCACCGCCCTCCCGCTTCTCCTCTCTTGGAGCCGCTTGAGCACGTAGCAGAGCAGGAGCGACGCCGGGGTGAAGCCCGCGACCCGGGGGGGGCTCAGCCACGGACCTTCCAGAGCTTCAGGACGTTGGTCTGGAACTCCTCCTGGTCGAGCACCATGCCGAAGGAGACGGCGATGTCGTCCCCCGGCTTGACCAGCCGGTGCTGCAGCAGGCTCTTCTCGGCCTGGTCGACGACGCCCTTGATGCCCTGCACCCAGCCTCCCAGCCGCGGCTGCACGCCCCAGTAGAGGGCCAGGCGGTTGAGCACGTACTCGTGCCTCGAGAAGGCGACGACGCTCGCGCTCGGTCGGTGCGCGCTCAGGAGCGTCGCCGAGAAGCCGCTCTCGGTGTAGACGGCGATCGCCGCCAGGCCCATGTCCTTGTCGATCTCGGCGGCGGCGTCGGCGATGGCGTGCGAGTACGACTTGATGTGCACGCCGTCACGACCAAGCAGCGCCGTGACCTGGAAGGAGCTCGCCTCCACCTCCTCGATGACCGCGGCCAGGGTCTTCACCGCCTCCACCGGGTACTTGCCCACGCTGGTCTCGCCGGAGAGCATCACCGCGTCAGTGCCGTCGAGGACGGCGTTGGCCACGTCGGAGACCTCGGCGCGGGTGGGGACCGGGTTGTTGATCATCGACTCCAGCATCTGGGTCGCGGTGATCGCCGGAATCGCCCGCGGCATGATCGCCCGCAGGATGCGCTTCTGGATCACCGGCACCTTCTCGTGGCCGGCCTCGACGCCCAGGTCGCCGCGGGCGACCATCACGCCGTCGGAGGCGTCGAGGATGGCGTCAAGCCTCTCCACCGCCTCGGGCTTCTCGACCTTGGCGATCACCGGGATGCTGCCCGCCAGTGCCTTGGCCTCTATCAGGTCCTCGGGCTTGCGCACGAAGGAGAGGGCAAAGAAGTCCACCCCCAGCTCCTTGCCGAACATGATGTCCGCCTTGTCCTTCTCGGTCAGCGCCGGCGTGGACAGGGGCGAGCCGGGCAGGTTCATGCCCTTCTTGTCCTTGAGCGTGCCGCCGACCACGACCTCGCAGACGACGTCGGTGCCCTTGATCTCCTTGGCCGTGAGCCGCAGCAGCCCGTCGTCGAGCAGGATGGTGTCGCCCACTCGCACGTCGCTCGCGAGCGGAGCGTAGGTGTGCGAGACGCGGTCCGCGGTGCCGAGGACAGGCTCGGTCGTCAAGACGATCGCCTTGCCCGGGACCAGCGTCACCGCCCCGTCCTGCATCTTGCCGACGCGGATCTTGGGGCCCGAGAGATCGGCCAGGATTCCGACCGGCTTGCCCACGCGCTTGGCGGCGGCCCGCACGTCCTGGTAGGTGCGGCGGTGGGTGTCCTGGTCGCCGTGCGAGAAGTTCAAGCGGGCGACGTCCATGCCGGCGCGGATCAGCTCTTCGAGGCGCTCCACCCCCGCAGTGGCGGGACCGAGCGTGCAGACGATCTTGACCTTGCGCATGGCTTTCCTCCGGGAGGGCCGCATGGTGTCAGACGCGGAGTTGGTGCTCAACTGGAACGCCAGGCGACTCCGGGAGCACCAAGCACGAGCCTCCGGCAAGGGAAGCGAACGACGCGATGGTCTTCGCTGCCGTTCAGGGGCCGCAGCGGTAGATCGCCCCAGGGAATCTGCCGCCCTTGCAGGACTCGGCGTGCACCGTCTTGTAGGTGCATCCGGCGCCCTTGAGCGTCGGGTTGCTCTGGCCCGCCCCGTCCCAGCAGACCGCGATGGTCCCCAGCCGAGAGCTGTCGCAGCGGCTGCTGGCAGGACGGGCGCCCTTGGACGCTCCGACATCGGAGCCTTGGCAGTCGCCGGGACCGACATACGTCCAGGAAGCGCTGGTCGGGCGCGGGCCAGCGCTCGTGGCGGCGGGAGGTGGAGGTCTGGAGGCCCCGGCGGGCGCGCACTCGTAGACGAACCCCGGGATCGCCCCGCCCCGGCAAGACGCGGCGGCGACGGGCTTGTAGGAGCAGCCTGCGCCGCTGATCGTCGGGTTGCGCTGCTGCAGTCCGTCCCAGCAGACGGCGGTCTTTCCACTCGTGCTGGCGTCGCAGCGGGAAGCGGCCGGCAGGGCGCCCTTGGAGCTGGCCGAGTCCTTGGCGCCGCAGTCGCCCGGACCGACGTAGCGCCAGACATGGGGACTCTTGGCTGCGGGGGGCTTGGTCGGCCTGGTGGAGGCAGTGGGCTTGGGAGGCGCCTCGGTATCTGTCGGGCCAGTGAGGGGAGCAAGGGCCTCAGGGGGCGCTGCGATCGTCGTTGCGACCGGCGCGGAGCCCGCAGACGAGGCGCACTCATAGAGAAGGCCGGGGTTAGCTCCGCCCTTGCAGTCGGATGCGGAGACCGTGCGGTAGGTGCAGCCCGCAGCGGTGAGCGAGGGGTGGATCTGCTGCACTCCGTCCCAGCAGACGGCGGTGTAGCCCAGGGTTTCCGCGACGCATTGCACGGCGTCGGGCTGGGCGCCCGCAGTGTTGCCCAGCGCCTCGCCGCCGCAGTCGTCCACGCGCACGTACTTCCAAGCGAAGCCGGTCTTCTCTGAGGTGGCGGGCGAAGGCGAGGGAGCTGTGTGCGCCGCGGGGGCCTTGTCCTCGGTCCCGGTGAGGAACGCGACGGCCTTTCGGGCGCGCTCCTGGCGCACGTCGGCTCCGTCGGTCGAGTCGGCTACGGCCAGGTAGGCGCGGTAGGCGGCGATCGCCGCTTCCGCCTGCTCGAGCTCCTCGTGGCAGCGCGCGATGTTGAAGCGCACGACGGCCAGATCCTGGATGGCCTGAGCTCGCTTGAGCTCGGTGAGGGCGCCCGAATAGTCCTTGGCCACGAAGAGCTCGGCGGCGATGTCCAGGTAGCCCTGGACCTTGATCCGCAGCGTCGCGTCATCGGACGAGGGGGCGGTTGGCGAGGCGACCGGCTGGGGCTCGATCGGCTCCTTCTTCTCGACCTTGGGCGGTGCTGCGGGCGGGAGTGGCTTGGAAGCGTTCGGCTTGGCCAGACCGAAGCCATCGCATCGATAGACGGCACCCGGGTTGGCTCCGCCCTGGCAGGACTCGGCGCGTACCTTCCGGTAGATGCAGCCCGCGCCTTTGAGTGCGGGATTTCGCTGCTGGCTGTTGTCCCAGCAGATCGCGGACATCCCTCCCATCGAGGCGTCGCACCGGCCGGACGCCGGCAAGGCGCCCTTGGACCTACCCACCTCCAGCCCGGCGCAGTCCCCGATGCCGAGGGGTGTCCAGCCAGCCCAAGCCTCACCCGCGAGGAGCGTCGAGAGAACGAAGAGAAGCCTGACCACGAAGGAGCGCGCCATGTCGAAATCCCGCCTGCACGAGTCCTTCCGCAGACTACAGCGAAAGCAGCGTGCGCAACGCCTTCGACGTGCCGCGCCGTCAGGGCTCGCCCAATCCGTCAGCGGACCGGAGAGCGAGCGTCGGGTTCGCCTGGAAAGGTGAGGAAGCGTTCGAGAAGGGACTCTGGTTGCCGCCCAAAACATGCCCGGCTATAAGGTCCGGCATGCGAATCCGGCTCATCTACCCCAAGTGGCCCAAGCTCGAGCACCAGACCGAATGGCACCTGCCCCCCCACGGGCCGGTGGTCTTCGCTGCGTGCGTCCCCGAGGAGCACGACCTCCAGTTCACCGACGAGAACGTCGAGCCGGTGGATCTCGAGGAGAAGGTGGATCTGGTCTGCATCTCCATGATGCTGACTTGCCAGACGCCCCGAGGTTGGCAGATCGCCGATCACTTCCGGGCCCGTGGCGTCCCGGTCATCTTCGGCGGCATCAGCACCATGCTGCACGCGGAG
>JACRCT010000153.1 GCA_016218885.1 Deltaproteobacteria bacterium
ATAGGGGTGGCAGTGGTGACCCTCGGAGTTGCGTCCCGGGGCATCGCGCGCTGGGAGCACGGGGTGGAGGCGAACTCGTCGACTGGCTGATGCGAGACGGCAGCGGGCTCGCCGGCGTTGGGAGGCTGGAAGAGCGCCTGCTTCGCGGAGACAGAAGGGCTGCCCGTGGCAGAAACGCCAGAACTCAACGTCTGCAGCGGCGCCTTGTTGCCGACCTTCATGAAGCCCTCCGAACCACGAATGCGAGACTGAGCGGCAGGGATACCGCACTCGGAATGTGAAGATGCAGCGGATACTCCCCGAACATTGAGGAAGAGGCAAGGCGCAGAGCCCCTCCGCTAGAAGTGCACGTTGACCCCCACCGTTCCGCCCAGGGCGAGGAGGTTGGCCGTCTCGCTCGAGGTGCTGAAGGTGCTCGAGCGGCTCAGGCTGGCGTGCAGGTAGCGCAGGGTCACGTCGGCAGAGAGGCCGAAGTTCTCGGTGAACTACTTGAGCTGGATGAGCCCCTGCTCGATGAAGTGCGTGAACGACTTCAGGGCGTCGATCTCGCGGATGGGCGAGACACGGATGATGGCCTTGATGTCCCGGTTGCCGTCGATGCGCGACAGCAGGTAGCGCTCCTGCGGCGACAGGTCGAGCTCCTTGAGCATGGGCGGCGACACCGCCAGCTGCGGGATCCTCGGTGCGTTCACGAGCTCGTTGCGGAGCGCTACCAGGAGGCCCGCCTCGGCCGCCTTGAGGACCGCCTGGGCTTCCGGGCTGCTCTTGAGCTCGTTGGCGCGAGAGGCCAGCTTCTCGGCGTAGGCGAACTGCTTGGCGGCCAGGAACTCCTTGGCATGCTTGAGGATCTCCTCAGCGGGGGGCTCCTCGCCTACCGGTGCCTGCTCGGTCGGAGGTGGCGGAGGCGCTCCGCTCTTCGGGTCGTAGGGGACGATCATTCCCTGCCGATAGAGCGCGTAGAGCCGCTGATAGAGATGGAAGTCGGTGGCGTGCAGCCGAAGGCAGATCTCGTCGATGGTGAGCTGCTCGCGCATCAGCGCGAACAGCTGGGTGTCCAAGGCGCCCGGGGCCAGCTCGCGGGGGAGCTTCGTCTCCTCCACCCTCAGCGCCAGGCTGCCCTTGGGAAAGGTCTGCAGCATCGCCTCCCAGGCCGTCTCGCGGAACTCGCCCTCGCGGTGTACGTCGAGAAGGGGCACCTCGACCTGCACTGCATCCTCGTCGGGCGGAAGCACGTTGCGCGCGAACTTGAAGAAGCCCTGTCGCCACCGGAACAGCCCGAGGAGCGTCTCGCGGAACTTGATGATCAGCACCTGCTTGAGCGTCTCCTCGTTGATGATGCCGATCATCACCAGGATGCGGCCCAGGAAGATCCTGGTTTCGGTCTGTGTCTGGAAGGCCTTGATGAGCTGGTCTTCGCTGATGTGACCGAAGTTGATGAGGAACTGGCCCAGGTACTCGCGCGGATCATTGGAAGCGGCGTTGATGATGCTG
Source organism: Deltaproteobacteria bacterium (assembly GCA_016218885.1). Classification (GTDB taxonomy): domain Bacteria; phylum Myxococcota; class Myxococcia; order Myxococcales; family UBA5297; genus JACRCT01. The sequence goes on from JACRCT010000153.1 coordinate 1,492, forward strand.
CCGGCGCGGATGCTCACGCTCTTCTTGGCGTGGCCGTAATCGCACACCAGAGTCCCCGTGGCGTTGCGGTTGCCCAGGTAGAGGACCAGGTCATTGATGGGCATGGTCCCGAGGTCGCCGGCGAGTCCTTCCATGGAGGGGATTGTGGCTGCACCTTCCGGGTCAGGCAACCTTTCGGCGAGCGCGTGGGCCGGTACGGGAGACTGGAACCTGTGCCCGGACCGGGATACCGTTCCCCGGCAATGTCAACGCTGAGGACGATCGCCAGCCCACCCGAGTTGGCGCAGGCCACACAGAAGGTGCTCTCGGCGGACGGGCGCTTGGTCGCCTGCCGTGTCGAGGGTGAGAAGGCGGGGCTGTACCAGTTCGACGTCGGCGGCCTTGGCCGGCCCTTGAAGCTCGACCAGGCGGGTCGCCGCTTCCACTCTCCTTCCTGGACGGCTTGGGGCGATCTGCTCTTCCACGTGGATGGCCCCGCGCCGGCAGTGGGAGCCGTTCCTGCCTTCGGCCGCGGATCGGCAGCCGAGTTTTCCGGCACCGGCATCGCCGTCTCTGCCGACGGCCGGGTGTTGGCGGTGGCCGACCCCGGCGCCAAGGCGCTCAGGGTGGCGGTGGTCGAGCCCGGCAACTCGCCCTTCCACCAGCCGCTGCAGACCCTCGGCGAGCTCGAGGAGGCCGATCCCCGGGCCCGCATGGAGGTCGATGTCACCCGGGACGGCAACTTCGTGGTGCTGGTGCGACACGCTCGGCAGCGTGCCCCTTCGCTCTGGTCCGTCCCCTCGGCGGGCGGCGACCTGCAGGAGCTCATTCCCCAGCTGTCTGCACCCGCCGCGCTCGCCTTTGCCCTGGGCAGGACCCAGCTCGGCGTCCTCGAGATCCGGCTGGGTGCGACCTCCACCTCCAAGGTCTACGTGCGGCCCATGGCCCCTGGTTCGCTTGGGCTGATGCGCCTGGGGCCGGCGCGGGACCTCTTCTTCGCCCGTACTGCGTTGCCGACGCAGCGCCCGGCCTTCTCTCCAGATGGCAAGAAGGTCGCAGTCATCGCCTACACCAACACCCCCTCCGGCAGCGAGATGGCGCTCGAGCTGCTGCCTACCGCGGGGGGCAAGCCCGTCCGCGCCGCGCAGGCCCTCGACCTGCGCGGGAGCGCCCACTTCCTGGAGTCGGGCGAGGTCGCCGTGGATGGCTTCGAGCGAATCTCGGTCGTCACCCTCTGACCTCCTGGCGGCTCAGGTTTGGCGCCTCCGGCTGTTATCCGTCGCCACCCGGGAGGGCGAACCCTCATGAAAGTCGAGCTCTACATCCAGCCTGAATGCGCGCGTTGCGCGGCGGCGCGCGAGGCTCTCCGAAGGCTGAAGGCCGAGCAGGGGTTCGAGCTCATCGAGCGGGACGTCGCCTCCGACGCCCTCTTGCGAGAGCGCTTCGGGGCCCGCTTGCCGGTCGCGCTCGTGGATGGACGGGAGGTTGCCGCCGGGCCAAGCCTCGATCTCACTCAGCTGCGCCAGGCCGTCATCGGGCACGGGTCACGCGCCGCGGGCCTCTCGCGGCGTGGCAAGCTCGCCTTCGCGTTGTTCGCCTTGGCTTCGCTGGCTGGGGTGCTGGGGATGAAGGTCTGGCAGGTCTTCATCGAGCCGGACCAGAGGGCCCTGCGCTACCTGGGGATCGAGCCCCTGGACGCTCCTGCGCCGGAGTTCGCCTTCGAGGCCCGGGGCGCGAAGATCGTCCGGCTCGCGGACTACCGGGGTCGATACGTCCTGCTTCACTACTGGGCGACGTGGTGCGACTCGTGCCGAGAGGAGCTTCCCTCGATGGCGCTGCTCGCCCAGGTGCTGGGCCAGGAGCCGATCTCGGTGATCGCCGCGACGGTAGACGAGAGCTGGGTGCCGGTGGACGAGCTCCTCGGAGGAGGGAAGCTGCCCTTCGAGGTCCTGCGCGACCCCGAGTCGAGGTGGGCGAAGGCCTACGGGACGAGCAAGTTCCCCGAGACCTATCTCATCGCCCCGGACGGGCGCCTGCAGGCCAAGCTCGTCGGTCCCCGCGATTGGGCGGACAGGTCCTTCGAGCTCTACTTGCGCA
>JACRCT010000154.1 GCA_016218885.1 Deltaproteobacteria bacterium
CGCCCAACTTCCTGGTCCTCGACGAGCCCACCAACCACTTGGACATGGCGACCCGGGAGATGCTCGTCGCCGCGCTGCACAACTTCGACGGGACGATGCTCTTCGTCTCTCATGACCGCCACTTCCTGGCGGCCTTGTCCACCCGGGTGCTGGAGCTCACGCCCGAGGGCGTGCACCAGTACGGCGGCGGCTACCTCGAGTACGTGGCCCGCAGCGGCCATGAGGCGCCGGGCCTGCGCAGCTAGACCGCTCCCGGCCTACCACCGTTCAGAACATCGCGGCCCAGCGTCGGCACTCAGGGCCCTGCCCGACCAGCTTCGAGGGCTACCTGCGCTTCCTCTCGAGCTTCCAGACCCCGGTAGCCGTCCAGCGAGCCAGGCGGGGGCATCGAGGGGATGCGTTCAGGCTCTGATTCACAGCCGGCTTTTCCGGGGACGAGACCGAGAGGCCCTGCCGCATTCTCTCCGGCGGCGAGAAGGCGCGGCTGGTGCTGGCGCCCATGCTCTTCGGCACGCCCAACTCTCTGGTCCTCGACGAGCCCGTTCCCTACCTGGCGTTCGCCCACCGGGGATCGCCGCTGACCCATTGGCCCACCCAGGTCTGCAGCGGCAGCCCGCCCGGACCGGTGAGCGTGGCGAAGCGGCCGAGCATGGTGTGGGAGCTGCCCGGGAGCACGAAGTACCGGGACTTCGCATGAGGGTCGTAGCTCGTCGCGAGCAGCGCGTCGGTGGCGGCCTTGAACGAGCCGTCGAGCGGAGAGCCGAAGTAGAGCGAGAGCGTCTGGTCCTCGTCGAAAGCCAGAAGTGCGAACCGGCGAGTGGGCCAGCTCGTCGCCAAGAAGGCCGCCCAGGAGGGCATGTCGTTCAGGCAGGTGGTGCACCCCGGCGGCGGCTCGATGGCCCACGCGGCCTGCATCTTCCCCAGCAGCCCGCCCCAGGGCTGCACCAGCTGGGAGGAGTCGGCGAGGACGTGGATCTCGGCTTCGGGGAACGCGTCCACGAAGCGGTGGTAGTTGAGCTGGGCGCCGTAGCCCCCGGCGCTCGAGCCGCCCAGGAGGATCTTCCGCGTGCCGGGGAAGGTGGGCACCAGCCGCCGGAGATAGGCCTGGACGTTGATGGCGCCGTGGTGGTGCACGACCCGTGACTGCCCGAACGCCTCGTACGACCCCGATCGCGTGCCCGCGTGGAGGTCGCCGGTGCAGTAGGGGATGATCACGAAGCTCGCCTCGCGAAAGGGATTGGCCGCATCGGTCCGTTCGAACGGACCGGTGTCCTTGAGCGGCTCGCTGGCGAACTGTGCCTCCGTGTAGCCGGATTCGAGGTTCACCGTGGTCTTGGCGGCGAGGCAGGTGAGCCCGTCCCAACACGCGCCGCCGCCCTGCAAGTAGACGAAGACGTCCGTGCTCTGCTCGTTCAGGTTGACGCCCAGCCCCGTGGGTTGGCCGTTGCCGCAGGCCGAGTCAGGGAAGTCGACCCAGGTCCAAGTCCTCGCCGGCGCAGTGACCGGCCCGGTGGGGACGACGATCGCTGAGTCGGAGTCTCCCGAGCCGGAATGACCGGAGCAACTTGCCAGCAGGGCTGCGGCGAAGGAGCAAGAGAGGACGGCGGCGAAGACGCGCGGCATCGCGGGCTCCTTCGTGCGGCGGTGGTTCTTACACAGGGTCAGCGCCCGATCTGGAGATGTCGACGGCACACAAGGGCGTCGTCTCTTCTGGAGGCTCGAGAGCGCCTCGCCTCCCCGGGGGGGCCGCCGTCCGGATCGATCCGCTGGCGGCCGGTCGAGCTTTCGGTGAGCCTGGAGGGTGGGTAGGCTCGCGTCCATTCGATCCAAAGGGATGGCGGTGAAGGTGCCGGCCGTTTCCAAGGTGGAAGAATCCAAAGCGCAGGTGAGGCATGTTCAAGGAAACGATCCGTGAGATCCGCGAGGAGCTGGCCGCCTCGGGGCTCGAGCTCGACGAGCTGACAGTGGCCCGGCTCGCCAAGGTCATCGAGGGTGCAAGCTCGCCCGAGGAGCGCATGCGAGGTCTCTTCGATGCCTTGGGGATGAGGGGCCTGGACGACGCGACGATCGCGCAGGTGACCAGCCTGGCTGGTGAGGCGGAGAGCGGCGAGGCGTTCGTCGACGCGATCTTCATCGGGGCGTGTCCCCACTGCGGCAGCGAGGAGGCGCGCAGCGGCGAGTCCGAGCCCGCCATCGAGGACCCCACGGTGGGGCTGTGCCCGGCCTGCGGCTGGATCTGGTGCTCGGAGTGCGAGTCCAAGCTCACTCGCGAGCAGCCGCATTGCTCCAACCCGCAGTGCTGGCTACAGCAAGGCGGGGAGGAGGACACGGAGGGGCAGGAGCCCGAGCCGTAGCCTCGTTGCGACGGCAGGCCGTCCTCTGCGAGCGAGCCGAAGCGGCTCACGGCTCGGGAGGGTGCTTGCCGAAGTCGAGCTCGTCGCTCAACTCGTTGACGTCCTCGGGGCCTCGCGGAAAGTGACGGCCCAGCTCCTCGCCCACCAGCTCGATCGCGCGCACGAGCCCGCCGGTGAAGTCCCCTTCGCGGAAGTGGCCGGACACCTCGGCGCTCACCTTCCTCCACAGCTCGTCTCCCACCTTCTGGTGGATCCCCACGTCTCCCAGCACCGCGAACCGGCGGCGCGAGGGCACGACGAACAGGAGCACTCCGTTGCGCTCGCGGGTGGCGGTCATGCCCAGGCGCTCGAAGGCCTGACGGGCGGTGCGCTCCACGCTGCCCCAGAAGAAGGTCGACACCGAGACCCGGATCTCGCCGGAGGTGCGCAGCTCCGCTTGGGCGATGGCCCGCCGCACCAGATCCTCATCCACGAGCTGCAGCAGCCGCCTGCGCGAGATCCACCTCATCGGGCATCCCTCCCCTCGACACGGTCACCTCACCAGGAGCCGGACGCCCCACCTCCTCCAGACCGGCCTCCACCTCCGGAGAAGCCACCTCCTCCGCCCCGCCGACCGCCGGCACGGCCGCCGGAGGCCAGGTTGATGAGCAGCCAGACGGCGAGCGTGGGGTTGGTGGCGAAGAGCACGAGCAGCGCGATGCCCACCAACACGAGCAGCGCGGTCTCCATGGGGCTCGGGGCGCGGGGGCGGGGAGGGCCGGTCGTCCTCGCCGCCCCCGGTTGTCCGGGCGCGGACGAGGAGGGGGCCTCCGGCGCGGCCGCCGCCAGCATCCTCTCCACCGCCGCCTCGACCGCGCCGTCGCGATCGCCGGCCTGGATGCGCGGGATGAGCACGTCGCGGACTATCCGCACCGCCACGGCGTCGGGGATGCGGTCCTCCAGGCCGTAGCCCACCTCGATGCGGGCCTTCCGGTCGTCGGCGAGGACGAAGAGCACGGCGCCGTTGTCCAGGCCCTTGCGCCCCACGCCCCAGGCCTCAAAGGCGCGCGCTGCCCATTCCTCGAGAGACGCGGAGCCGATGGAGCGGTCGATGTAGACGATGATCTGGTTGCCGGTGGTCCGCTCCGCCGCGGCCAGGCGCTCGTCGAGCCGGGCCCGCGTCGCCGGCGAGAGGAAACCGGCGTGGTCGGTGACCCACTGCCTCGGGGCAGGGGGGATGGCGCCGCGCTGCGATGCGGGGAGGCAGGCGGCTGCGAGGCCGAGCGCCAGGGCCGCCGCGGGCAGCCATCCACCTCGGCGAGGAGCCATGGCCTGGCTCAGAAGCGCACTGCCGGAGGGGTCTCGGCCCCGGGCCGCGCCTGGAAATAGGGCTTGTCGGAGAAGCGGCTGCCGAAGAAGGTCGCCACGAGGACGGCGGGGAAGCTGTTGCGGCGGGTGTTGAAGGCCTGCGCCGCCTCGTTGAAGCGCATGCGCTCCACCGTGATGCGGTTCTCGGTTCCCTCGAGCTGGGCCTGCAGGTCGCGGAAGTTCTGCGTCGCCTTCAGCTCCGGGTAGCGCTCGGACACCGCGAGCAGGCGCGTCAGCGCCGAGGAGAGGGCGTCCTGGGCCTGCTGGAAGCGCTGGAAGGCGGCGGGATCGCGGGTGGCATTCTCCAGCGCCTGGGGGGAGATCTGGGCGACCTGGCTGCGCGCCTGCGCCACCTGGGTGAAGGTCTCGCGCTCGAGAGCGGCGGCGCCCTTCACCGTCTCGACGAGGTTGGGCACCAGATCCGCGCGCCGCTGATAGACGTTCTCGACCTGCCCCCATTGCGCCTGCACCGCCTGGTCGAGGCGGACGAGGCTGTTGTAGGTGGACCCGGTGAAGACGGCCAAGAGGAGCAGGGCGACGACGAGCGCGCCGAGCGCCGCGAGGAACCACTTCATATCGCCCCCCTGGTTGGCGCTGGTCGCGCCGCAGCCAAGGTGTCCGTCGCCATGCGCCCCGACAAGGCCCCTGGAAGGCGAGCAGGAGCCGGCCCCAGCCTCGCCCTCCCTCGCTGCCACTGCTTGGCCCTCCTCGCCATTCCGCAAGATTCTTTCGCTTAGAGTCGGGGGCAGGGCGTCATGGGCTTCCGGGCCGAGCTGCCGGTCGGGGAGCACCGGCTGCGGGTGGAGAACCCCAGCGTGCCGCCGTCGCCGCCCAGCGGCGGGCGGTGGAGCAGCGCCCGGTCGAGAGCGATTCGGGCGCCGAGCGCCTCGTGTTCGTCGCGCTGACGCTGCACAGCTACTTCAACGGTGTCGAGGCCCTACTCTCCGCGATGATCCAGGCAGCCGAAGGGAGGTAGCCGATTGGCCGCGTCACCTGACCCAGCCGGCACGCTTCCGCTGAACGTGGGCACGCGCCCGATCGGCGCGCCCGTCCCGGAATGACGCAGTCAGGGAGCCTGGACCTGGCTCTCGTGGCGCTCCCCGAGCTCATCTGCTGAGCAGCAGCAAGAGCATGCCGGCGCGTCCGTTGACCGC
>JACRCT010000155.1 GCA_016218885.1 Deltaproteobacteria bacterium
ACTGCCGGTAGGGAGCCCAGGGCAGGACCCGGTCCACCAGGTGCGCCGCGGTGTCCGCCATCTTGCGCCCGAGGCACGACGGGCAGAACCCACGGCGCTTGCACGAGAGCCCGACCAGCGTCTGCTCCCCACAGCGCCCGCTCCCGCCGCGCTCCCCGCCCGACGTCTCGTCGTGGAAACGCGCCTCGTTGAGCGCGGGCCATTCGGGCGATCGGGGCGCTGTGGGACGGACTTGCGCCACGTGGCGCAACTCGCCGTGGGGCAAGTTCAGCGTGTGGAGCCGGCGTGCCTTCAGATCGTAGGTCGCGGAGGATCTCCCCGCGCTCGGTGTCGATGACGACCAGCCGCCCGCGGTCGTCGGCCACCAGGCACCACGGCTCCTGCAAGGAATCCACCTGGGCACGGCGGCGAAGCGCCAAGGTGGGCAGCTCGTAGGTCCAGACCTCCACCTGGCTTCCCGCCACCAGCGCGATCACCGCGTGCGCCGAGCGGGCGATCGCCCCGACGCGCCCACCCATCCGGTCCACCTGCCAGAGCTCCCGGGGCTTCGGCGATTGCACATCCCACGCGCTGAGCCTGTCTCCCAGCGAGACCCACCAGACCGCGCCATCGAACTCGCACGCCCAGGCGGTGAGGCGGGCATCCCGCCAGTGCCAGGCGCGCCGGTCAGCCAGGTCGAGCTTCGCCACACGCAGCGCCTCTCCGCGCCAGGCCAGCGCCAACGCGCTCAGGCCGCTGTCGGCCATGACCAGAGACGAAGCCGGCCGGTCGAAGTGCGCCAGCGTCCGCCCGTCCCGTCCCACCAGCCGGACCCCGGCTTCACCGAGCGCGACCAGCAGCTGGCGCCCGGAAGCATGGCGGCAGTGAAGACCTTGCTCGGGCCGGTGTCCCAAGCCTGGACGTCGAGCACCAGCGGCGGCTCGCGCGAGGCGAGCGGCACGACCTTCGCCGGCCGCGAGGCACCTTCGAGAGCTAGCCGCAATACCGCGCGCTGTCGGCGATGGTCGAGGAGCGCGCTGGTGGGGCTCGACGTGCTGGGCATCCGACCCGCAACCTCGCCCTCAGTGGCTTGCGCGACGACGGCTTGTCAACTCCACAGGCAGTCGTGCTAGCCTTCATCCGCACCGTCCACCTCGCTCAGACATCACCGTCTCAATCACGCGTGGGGGCCCTCTTGCGTCGGTCGGGCTGCACTTCGCGCGCCATGGAATGGACCGACGCTGCCCGAGGCAGGTAGAACCATGAGCGTTATCCTACCGAAACATCGAACCGCTTCCTGCGACGCCGTCGTGACTCCTATTGGGCTTTCTCACAGGCGCTATGGCCGCCGAGACCTGTTTCGCACAGCTGGAGGCCTCATGGTTGTGGGGGTCGGAGCGAGGCTCATTGCCCCTATTGGTGCCGTTGGCTTGGTGGGTTGCGGGGAAAACGGACTTGATGCAAAGACTCTGAAGGCAATACTTGATGCTATCAAAGTCGGCGTGAATATCGCTCATGAGTACTTTGTGTCCAATGGATCGAAGGATTCGGTAGCCTGGGAAGTCATTACAAATCTGCTGGATGGCGCCGGAAAGGTGGTTGGTCAATACTACGGCTACGCAGACGTTCCGCCGGGCGACAATTCAGTGACCTTCAAGTCAGGACCGGCGGCCGAGCAGGCTGGAGACCACAGGCTTCAAAACACTGAGTTCGGTCTGACGAGCTATCCCTTCAAGGTAGGGTCATGAGGCCTGCTCTCAGTACTTGGGTCGCAACTCTCGCGGGCACAGGATGCCTCTTCTTTTCAGGCTGCGATCCCCAGCCGAAGGTTCATTCTGAAGGCTGCCCAGAAGGAATGTTCTTCAAAACAGGCACGAAATTGTGCAGCTGCAACAAGAGGGATGAGCATGGACACCCGATCGGCAATGTTACCCAGCACTCTGGCGGCCTCGTCTTCGAAGAGTGCTCGCGCGACATTTTTGGACCAAACGTCTCGCTTTGTGTTGTGGCCCCTGTGACCACTGGAAATGGCCTTATAGTCTCCGACAACTCCACAGCTTGCGTGAGTTGCCCGCGAGAGCTGGCTCAGTGCACGCCTTCGGGGTGCGAAGAGGTCATGCAGGGCGCCACTTCATGCCCAGTTGGGTTCTTCTGTGCAATGGATGGTCATTGCAGGAGCTGCGAGGGATCGTGTGGAACCGAGTGTGGAGCCTGTCCTATGGGCGATTATTGCCTCGACGGAAAGTGTTCGGGCCAGTTCGTCTGTTCGACTGGCCCCACGTTCGGGAACGACGAAGCACCATGGGCGTGCTCGGTCGCAGCGGCAACCGAAGCAAGTAATGGCGGGCCTTGCTACTGCCCTTGGGGCAGAGGGGTTCTATGGGTGATCCGGTAGGCGGCAGCAATCGCAACCGCTGAGAACCAGGGAGACCCGCCGCTTCCTGACCGGCGTCCGGTCTGCCATGTTGTGTTTGCACCAGTTAGCTCGACCTGGCGCTAACCAAAGAAGCGGTCGACCTCGCACCTCGCGGGGGTGTCACTCGATCGCCAAGTCGCTCACTTCGCCCCCCCCCGGACTCGAGCGTCGCCACGATCTCCGCGCGCACCGAGCCCAGGTCCTGTGGCAGGGCCTCTGGGGCAAACCCCGCGGTCCACCGGCCTGAAGATCTCCGAGGGCTCGGTGAAGCGGCCCAGCAGGTACTCGAAGGTCGAGGCGCCGGTGACGCGCGCCACTCGGCGCACGGCCTCGCTCTTGGCCGTGCCCGGAGGACCAATGACCAGCAGATGCTCGCCAGCGACGGCGGCCAGGCCGATCAGCTCGAGAAGCGCCTCGCGCTCGACGAGGCCGCGGTTGGCGTCGGTGAGCGCTTCGCGGACGGCGGTGGAGTGGTGGGAGAGGTCGGTCGCCATGGCGCGAAAGCATACGGCACGCGCCGCGTGCGATCAGCCTGCTACACAGCGTCGCCGCGATCTGGCAGAGCGGCGCGGCCATCCGCGCTGAAGTGAGCAGGTCGGCACCGGTCCGTTCGAACGGACTGGGTACCGACGACACCCGCAGCCGGGTTGGACTGGTCCGTTCGAGCGGACTGGCGACGCTCGGTTTCGAGGCCTGCCTGGGCAGCTGGGGGCATCAAGCCTCCTGACCGCACGCTCAGTCGCACGCCACCTGGCCAGCCGCGGGGTCCCCAGCCGGCTCGGACCGGCGTCGAAGAGCGCCACCGCGCGCCGGACAGCCTGCGGTCTCCTGCACGCCAGCTCCAGGAAGAGGTGCTCGTCCCTCGCCGCTCGGCGCAGGAACTCCTCAGGAATCGCGGTCCCAACGACCCATCGCGTGTCGGCAGAATGCCCCTCGGGTCGAGGGCTCGGCGGGGGTCGGAGTGCGCCTCGCCACCAGCAGGAAAATGGCGACGAGGTCGTCTTTCCGTGCGCTGACCGCGACGCCCTCGCGTTGCTCGCACCCGCTTCGGCATGCACAATCCCAGGCCTCCCGCTCAGAGGATGACACCCATGGTTCGCAGGCTAAGCGTCGTCTCGTGCGCGATCGGGATGATCGCGCTGCTCTCCTACTGCGGCGATCCGGAAGCCGACCCCGTGCTCGACGCCGGGGCGGACGCCGCGATCCATGTCCGGGATGCAGACCAGGAGTTGCCCGAGGGTGACGCGGGGCCGAGAGCGGACGCGGGCCGGCCGGTCCAGGACGCAGGGATCATCTCGGACGCGGGTGAGGTGACCGACGCGGGCCAGCCGGCCCCAGACGTAGGGATCTTCTCGGACGCGGGCGAAGTGACCGACGCGGGCCAACCGGAGCCGGATGCCGGGAGCGTCTCGGACGCAGGCCATCTGGTCCAAGACGCAGGGAGCGGGATGCTCGACGGAGGCGACCCCCACGCCAACGCGGACAAGCTGGAGTATTGCGGCAGCGGCTCGTCGCTGCCGTCGGGCCGGGACTTCACCGTCACGCTCAACGGCCAGACGATCGACTTCGCTGGAGGCTATTTCTGGGGCGTCTACAGCCCGGAGACCCCTTCGTTCTACGGCGACTCGACCTTCACATGGTTGAGCACCGACGGGCAGTACTTCCTCGAGTTGGTGGTTCACCAGGGCTTCCTCGGGATGTGCCCGGTGACGCTCAGCCTTCCCAGCAACGAGGTCGTCTGGAATCTCTACGACACTGCTCAGCCGCCCACCGTCGACCTCTTCAGCTCGGACGAGGGGGCCTCCGGCTCGCTGAAGCTCGACGCGTACGACCTGGCAGGCGAGGCCTGCTCGGTCAGCGTCGAATGCGCGAACTGCCGGCTTGTCTGGGGGAGCGACGTGGCGGTCGTCGACGGGCAGGCAGTCGAGAGCTGTCTGTAGGCCTCGCCGGACCGGATCTTCACAGGACTCCGCCCGCTGAAGGCCGGAGAGCCCCTCGCCGCCATTGGCCGAGGTCTTCGCCTGCAGCCTTCTTGGGTGGGCAGGGACATCTAAACGAGGCCAATCCCTCCGTTCTCCTGCTCTACGAACACGCCGGCGGGCACCTACGCGCGAGTACAAACGGCGGGACCCGCGCGATCGCGCTCAGCCCGAGGCAGCACAGGCAGAGCGGATCGCACGGAGCTTTTCGCCAGGCCCACGATGTGAGAGCTTCTGTCGCTCCGAACTCACAGTACGTTCCCCCGTACATCCCCTGTCGCCGTCCATCGCGCTGGGAGGCCACGTGCCCCACCTTCTGCTCAGGCTGCTGCCCGCAACCCTCGCCCTCTGCGCCGGACTGGGCGGCGCCCCCGCCCTGGCCGCCATCCGCTACGCCAAGCCCGCGGCCAGCGGCACCGGGACCTGCGGCAGTTGGGCGAACGCCTGCCGGCTGGAGGCCGCGCTCACCGCGGCGACGTCGGGCGACGAGGTCTGGGTGGCCGCCGGCGTGCACAAGCCCACCACCGTCACCACCAGCCGCAACGCGACCTTCAAGCTCGTGTCCGGAGTGACCGTGTACGGCGGCTTCGCGGGCACCGAGACCGCGCGCGCCGAGCGCGATTTCACCACCCGGGTCACCGTGCTCAGCGGGGACATCGACAACAACGACAGCCAGACCCCGGTGGTCACCAACCCCGGCACGGTCACCGGCAACACCCACAACAGCAACCACGTGGTCACCTGCGACGCGACCGACGCCGCCCTCGATGGGTTCACCATCACCGGAGGCTACGCCGACGACGCCGTCAGCAACCGGGAAGGCGGCGGGGTCCTGGTCCGGGGCGCCGTCGCGTGCACGCTGCGCAACCTGCTCTTCTCCGGCAACTACGCGGTCACCGGCGGGGGCGGCCTCTCGTACGCCGGCGGCGTGACCCTCACGCTCGACTCCGTCGTCTTTCGCCGCAACGTCGCGCCCAGCTTCGGCGGGGGCATCGGCTCGAACGACCCGTCGGCCGCGAACACGCTGACCCTGGCCAACTCGACCTTCGAGGCCAACGCGTCCGCGTGGGCCGGCGGCGGCCTGTACATCCGCAGCCCCGCCACGGTGAGCCACGTGACCTTCGAGAGCAACACCTCCCTGCGCGGCGGCGGGGCGTCGGTGTGGAACGGCACGGCGACCTTCCGGGACGTCGTCTTCCGCTCCAACGCCGCCACCGAGGCCGGCGGGGCGTTCTCTTCGCAGTACGCCGCCCTCGTCTTCGAGCGCGTGCACTTCGTGGGGAACCGCGCGGAGGAGAGCGGCGGCGGGCTGCTCAGCCTCCAGGACACGGCGCTCGAGTTCAACAGCGTGGTCTTCAGCGGCAACTCCTGCGCAGGCGGGGGCGGAGCCATGAACGTCGACACCTCGACCCCGAAGACGGTGACCCTGACCAACACCACGATCAGCGGCAACTGGTCGGGCTTCCGGATGGGCGGCGTGCTCATTGGCGTCCCGCCGCGCATCCGCAACAGCATCCTGTGGGGCAATTCGCCCGGGAACCTGGGCCACACCAACGACCCCTCCCGCGCCCCCTCGGGGACCTCGCTGAGCTACAGCATCGTCGAGGGCGGCTGCCCCGCCGGCGCCACCATCACCTGCGACCACGTCTCGGGCGCGGACCCGCTCTTCCTGACGCCCGTCACCCCCGGCGCCACGCCCAGCACCACTGGCAACCTGCGCGTGCAGCCCAGCTCGCCAGCCATCGACGCCGGGGACAACGACGTCACCTCTCCCGCGCTCCTCGCCCTGGACATCGACTCGGCCGGGCGCCGCCAGGACGCGCCGCTCGTCGCCGACACCGGTAACGGCACCGTCCCCCTCGTGGACCTCGGCGCCTACGAGGCCAACGGGATCGCCGCCGACCTCATCGTGACCAAGTCCAACGACGCCGGCGCGGCGCGGCCCGGCGTCCCCTTCAGCTGGCGGCTCGCGGTCCGGAACGCGGGGAGCTTCGCCGCCGGCTTCCCCGCCGGGAGGGTCCTGCTGCGCGACGAGGCCCCCGACCTCGGCGTCACCTACGGCGCCGTCACCGTCGAGAACAAGGTCGGCGTCTCCGGCAACCTCACCTGCGGCCTCGACGGGGCCGCGGTCCTGACCTGCACCGCGCCCACCGGCGTCACCCTCTCGGCCAACGCGGCCTTTGACGTGGTGCTCCCGGCCACGATCTCGGTCAGCGGCGCGTACCCGAACCCCCGGATCGGCGGCGTCTGCGCGGTGGACCCCGACCACGTCGTCCCCGAGGCCGGGGAGACCAACAACGGGTGCAGCAACTCGGTGACCGCCAAGCTCACCCCCACCCTGGTCACCGAGGTGCACGACGCGAACCACCAGCCCGTCGCCGGCCCGGTCCCGCCCGGCGACCTCGTCCACGGCAAGGGCACGGTCTCGGGCAGCGCCGGGGTGCCCACCGGGACCCTCACCCTGAACATCCACGACCGCCCCGGGTGCGGCGCGGTCCCGCGCGTGACCGCCACCGTCCCCCTCACCGCCGGCTCCGCGGAGAGCCCGGCCATCCCCATGCCCGCGCCGGGCTTCTACTTCCAGGCCGTCTACAACGGCGACGACGTCTACTACGGGGTCCTCGGACCGTGCATGCTCCTGCTCGCCGAGGCGATCTTGGTCAACACGCTGCTCGACGACGCGGGCGACGGGATGTGCTCGGACAGCCACTGCACCCTCCGCGAGGCGATGGCCCTGGCCAACACGCTCCCCGAGGACAACCGCATCCGCTTCGGGGTCCACGGGACCATCACCCTCACCGCGGCCCTGCCCGAGGTCGTCGGGGCCGGGTCGCTGAGCATCACCAACGACACCGGCTTCCCGGTGATCATCGACGGCGCCGGGCAGTTCCAGGCTTTCACGGTGGCCTCGAACGCCGTGGCCACGCTGGAGCGGCTCTCGGTGCGTGACGCCAAGGGCGACACCGATCCCGGCGGGGCGGTCTTCAACCGGGGCACCCTCTCGGTCGAGGGCTGCGCCTTCATCGGCAACAGCGCGCGCCGCGGCGGCGCGGTCGGCAACTCAGGCACCCTGACGATGACCAACTGCACCCTCGCCGCCAACCAGGCCACCGGCACCGGGCCCGCGGCCGGCGGAGGCGCGTTCTCGCAGGCCGCCGGAAACGGCGTGGCCACGCTGCGCCACTGCACCCTGGTCGGCAACAGCGCCGCCCTGGACGAGCGCAGCGGCCTCTACCTCGGAGCGGGCAGGCTCACGCTGCAGAGCTCGATCCTCGCGGGCAACGGCGCGGCAGGGCAGGCGAACCTGTTCCTGGACCCGGACGCCACCTTCACCTCGGCGGGGCACAACCTGACCAACAGCGCGGTCCTCGCGGGCGCCACGCCGACCGATCTGCTGGCGACCGAGCCGGTCCTCGGTGGCGCCGTCGAGTCAGGCCATCGGCCGCCGCTCGCCACCAGCCCGGCCATCGACCGCGGCGACGCGGCGGCCTGCCCGGGGGTCGACGGCCGCGGGGCGAGGCGCGAAGACTTGGGCTGCGACATCGGCGCTTTCGAGGCGCTCCTGGCGGACCTCGACAACGTGACGGTGGGCCTGGCCGCGGGGACGCCGCAAACCCTGGGACCCACCTTCGCGGTCGTCGACACCGAGGCCGCCGGGACCTGCACCGCGGTGAACGTGAAGCGGGTCCCCACCGACCACCCGAACGGCGTGGCCGACCCGGCAACGAGGACCGGCAACTACTGGCAGCTGACGCTCTCGCCCGAGGGGTGCAGCGGCGCGCGCGTGGGGCTGTCGCTCCCGGTGTTCGGGCGCGTGGCGCTGAGCCACGACAAGGCCTGCCGGTGGGACCTTGGGGCCAGCCGCTGGGACTGCGGCTTCACCTCCGAGCACGCGGTGGGCAGCGCGCCGCGCCTGGACGGGAGCGCGCAGAGCCTGGTGCTGCGTAGCGGCGTCGTGCCCCGGGACTCGTGGACACTGGGCGAGGGCGTGTTCGACCCGCCGGTCCTGTCCGGCGAGGAGCCGGCGGAGCTGACC
>JACRCT010000133.1 GCA_016218885.1 Deltaproteobacteria bacterium
CTGGAGAGCCGGGTTGTTCCATTCTCTCCGCACCAGAGCGCTCGTTCGAGCCCGCGATTTCCCGCTGCGTCAGCACGATACCACCGGACGCTCCGGGAACAGGCTTCGCCCCCTAGGCCCCGAACGACACAGGCGGGGCAAACGGGACCCGGGGCAGGTCCGGGAGCGCACCCCACTGTTCCAGCGGCATCCCAGCTTTCCCATCCGGCTCAGGCCTCCCAGATACCGGCGCTACCGGCCGGCGAGCTCGAGCGCTTCGCAGGGGAGCCACGGCATCGGCACCTCTTGGGATCCTGGGCGCGGCGCTGCTGGTGGCCGCTGGCGCTGCGAAGGCCCGGCCTGAGGACGCAGGAAAGCGCGGCCTCGCGACCACGGCCCCGTTGTCCACTCAGGCGCTGGACGATGGCCTTCCCTAGACGATAATGGTCCCGGACGACGGCAGCTCGGATACCAGGTTCGCATCAAGGCGCTTGCAGGAGGACCCCATGCCATCCCGAATCACCCCCAAGCCCACCCAGGCGCCGCGACCGCTCACGTCGGGTCCGGGACGAATCGCCGCCCCCAAGCCCACCGCATCCGCGCCGACCAAGCCGCCCCTTCTCGCCGCGCTCACCGCCACCCTCGTGGAGACCAAGCGCGAGGACGCCGGCCCGAACGCGGAGGTGCCCCCGAACATCGCCGGGGTACCTGTCCGGCATGCGCGCACCTTGCAGTTCGTGGGGCTCACCGGGACCTCCACAGCCCAGCAGCAGACCACCGACGTTCAGTTCGGGAAGCTCTCCAAGGACCAGCACAAGGCGCTGATGGCGGAGTTCGGCGGCACAAGCCAGGTCCCCTACGACGCCCAGCGCGAATACTCGGCCATCGACTTCCTTGCGCCGATGCTCCAGGCGCTCGTGAACAAGGACGTCGACGTCTCGAGCCCGGTGACGCTGCGCGGAACCGCGAAGCTCCGCGAGGTCGAGAATTGCGACTACGCCATCGGCATCACCCCCAATTGCCACGGGACCGCCTGGGAGGCGGCCCGCGCATTCCAGGGCTCGGGCTCCGGTGAGCTTGGCCTCTGCCTCGGCGATGGCACCTCGGCGCTGGACCTCTACCACACCGATCGCTTCACCAACGTGGGCAAGCTCGCCTCGGGCGACCCCGCTGCCCTCAAGCAGCTCAGGCCTGGCGACCTCATCGCCGTCACTGACGAGAGCGAGCTCCTCCTGCACTCGGCGGTCTATGCCGGCGGCGGCCTCTTCTTCGAGAAGCCCGACACCGAGGACGACGGCTACTCCGAGACGCCCTATCGCCTCGTCACGCTCGAGCAGATGAAGGCTCCGCTGGGCGAGTACGCCAACGGCGAGCTGTCTCTTTCCATCATGCGCCCCGCCAAGCCGCTCGAGCCTGTGCAGCTCGCCTTCCAGTCCGGCGAAGAGGCCGGCATCGCCGCCTGGGCCAACAAGCAGGGCACCTCCATCGGCAAGCCCCTGGTGCTCGAGCTCGAACTCGGATCCGGCGGCGGCATCCGCGGTGTCCACGCCTCGGCAACGGAGCTCAAGAACGTGACCATCGACGCGCAGGGAAGAGGCACCGTGGTCGGGGAGTGAACCCCAACGAAGCCTACCGATTCGCTGCCACCACGGCGGAGCTCAATCGGCGGAAGGCTTCCCCCTTGGCGCTCGCCCAATCGGTGTGGACCGCCACCCCGGCCTCTCGACGCGCTCGTAGGTGTGGCTGCCGAAGTAGTCGCGCTGCGCCTGGATCACCGCCCCGCCTCCCCGCGAGGTGCGCAGCGTGTCGAACCACCCGAGCGAGGCCGATAGGCCGGGTGCCGGGATTCCCGCAGCCGCCGCGGCGGCCACCACCCTGCGCCAGGCAGGCTCTCGCCGTTCCAGCTCACGAGCGAAGTCGGGGGCGAGGGCGAGCATCGGCAATTGGGGATCGGCCTGGAAGGACCGCCGCACCCGGTCGAGGAAGCGCGCGCGGATGATGCAGCCCGCCGTCCAGGTCCGCGCCACCTCCGCGAGATTGGTCTGGTACCCCTTCTGGGCGCTGGCGCGCTCAAGCATCGCGAAGCCCTGGGCGTAGCTGGCGATCTTCGAGGCGTAGAGGGCGTCCTCGAGGTCCGCGACCGAGATTCCCGCCAGCTCGCCGACGCGCTCTCCGAGTACCTTGGCAGCCTTCAGTCGCAACGGGCGCGCCGCGCTCAGATTCCGGGCATCGACCGCGGCGGCAATGGTGGGAATGGCGACGCCCAGCTCTGCCGCGGCGATGACAGTCCACTTGCCGGTCCCCTTCTGCCCCGCCTGATCGAGGATCGCGTCGAGCAACCACCCGCCGGGGCGCTCAGGATCGGAGGTGCGCAGGATGTCGGCGGTGATCTCCACGAGGTAGCTGCCGAGCTCGCCCTCGTTCCACCGGCTGAACGCCGCCGCGACCTCGGATATGGGGAGCTTCAGCCCCTCGCGCATCAGCGTCACGATCTCGGCGATGAGCTGCATGTCGCCGTATTCGATGCCGTTATGGACCATCTTCACGAAGTGACCCGCCGAGCCCTGGCCGCACCAGGTGACGCAGGGGCCCGACTCGCTGCGCGCGGCGATGGCCTCGAGCAGCGGCCGCAGGCGCTCGTAGCTCGCGCGATCGCCGCCGGGCATGATCGCCGGGCCCTTGAGCGCCCCCTCGGCGCCGCCGGAGATGCCCATCCCCAAGAAGCGCCATGGGCGTTCCGCCGCCCGGGCGATCCTCCGCTCGGTGTCGGTGTAGAGGCTGTTGCCGGCGTCCACCACCACGTCGCCCTGCTCGAGGAGGGGATCGAGCGAATCGAGGACCGCATCCACCGGCGCCCCGGCGTTGACAAGCACCACGATCCGCCGCGGGCGCTCCAGCCCGCGGACGAGCTCGGCGACGCTCGAGGCCACGGCCAGCTTGGCGTCCGGATGCTCGGCATTCAGGCGCAGGCCGCTCTCCGGGTTGCGGTCGTACCCTGCCACCCGGAAGCCGCGTCCGGCCAGGTTGCGCGCCAGGTTCGCGCCCATCACACCCAGCCCGATGACCGCGATCTCGTTGAGGTTGCTCATCTTTGTTCTCCGAGGTGGACGTCGGTGACCACCGTGAGTGCCGAGAGAGCGCTGGCCGGCAGCGCCGGATCGGCCCGTGATAGCCGCTGGAGCGCGATTCGTTTCCCAAGGCCCGTGGCGAGCAGCACCGCGTGGCGCGCCGTCGCCAGCGTGGCCAGAGTCAGGCTGACACGTCGCGGGGGAGGCTTGGGGCTGTCGGGCACCGCGACAACGGGCTCGGAAGAGAGCGCCTCGGCTCGACCGGGAAAGAGGGAAGCGATGTGCCCATCCTCCCCCATCCCCAAGAGCAGGACGTCGAGGCCACCCCCAAACGACTCTCCTAGCTGCCGTATCACCCTCTCGACGGCGGCGGCTTGCGACTCGTGATCGAGGAAGAGCGGGAGCTCGATGGCAGGCGGCCGCGAAGAATCGAGCGAGCCCGCGCGGTAGGCGGCGCCGCGATTGGAGTCGGGATCGTCGAAGGGGACGCAGCGCTCGTCGACCCAGGTCAGGCGCAGCGCCTTCGCGCCCCGGGCCCCTGCCAGCGCCTGCACCACGGATCCACCGGCAATCGCCAGCCGGGGCGAGGCAAAGCGGCC
>JACRCT010000134.1 GCA_016218885.1 Deltaproteobacteria bacterium
AGATGATCGACCACCAGCTCGTCACCGACGAGCTGGCCGCACGCCTGGTCCCCGGCTCGGTCGAGGTGCTCCAGCTGCAGGAGGTGATCGCCGACTACAGCCAGACCACGAGCGACCACCTTCCGGTCCTCGCGCGCTACCGGCTCGACGGGCTGCCTCCGCCACCCCCTCCCCCGCCGCCGGAGCCCAGCGTGGTGCTGCTCTCTCCGCACAGCGGTCAGTCTCTGCAGGCCGCCCAAACGGTCGAGATTCGCTGGCGCAGCGAGTCGGTGGCATCGGTCGGCCTGGACGCTTCTTCCGATGGCACGCAGTGGACGCGCATCGCCTCGGCTCTTCCGGCGACGGGCGCCTGGGACTGGGAGGTGCCGCAGGTCGCGAGCCTTCGGCTTCGGGTCTGCGACGAGGCCCTGGCCGATCGCTGCCACGACGTGGGGCCGCTGCAGGTCGAGGGCCGGGCGATGCTCGCCCTCATCGAGCCGCAGCAGGGAGCTTGGAGCGCCGGCGAACCCGTGGCCATTCGCTGGAGCGCCTCCGAGGTTTCTGAGGTGGACCTGAGCTATTCGGTCGACGGAGGGATGAGCTGGGTGGCGATCGCCGAGAGCATCTCGCAATACCCCGACCGCTTCGTATGGATGCTGCCCTCGCTCGCCAGCTCCCGCGGACGCATCCGAGCCTGCTGCACGCTCGAGCCGGGCCTCTGCTCCCAGAGCGCGAGCGATCTCACCTTCCGGGTGCCCGCCCCGCCGCGGGTGATCATCAACGAGGCGCTCGCCAATGAGCCCGAAGGCAGGGTGGGCGAAGAGTACGTGGAGCTGCTCAACGTCTCGAGCCAGCCCGTCGACCTGAGCGGCTGGACCTTGGGCAACTGGGCCCCCCGGCACGTGTTCTCGCCGGGCACCTGGCTCCCTGCCGGCCAGGCCGTGGTGGTCGCAGCCACCGCGGCGGGCATCCTTGCCGGGGTTCAGAACGCATTGGCATCCACCAGCGGCAAGCTGATGCTCGGCAACGGCGGGGGCACCATCGTCTTGTGGGACGCTGATGGGCTCACCCACGACACCTTCGCCTACGACGGCAGCAGCCACGACGGCCAATGCTTCAACCGCAGCCCTGACGGCAGGCCGCTCGCCGCGGTGGATCTGCATACCTCCCTCTCGCCGCTGCTCTGCTCGCCGGGGACCGCCGCGGATGGCACCGCTTTCGGCAGCCGACCGCTGCCGACGACCCTCACCAAGGAGAACGAGCCCAACGGCTCGCCGGAGGAGGCGCAAGGAGAGGTAGGCACCGGAATCGCCGTGCTCGGCGCCATCGAGGCCTATGGCTTGGACCAGGACTGGTTCCGTCTGACCATCTCCAGGCCTGGCGACGTGGAGATCTCGGTCTCGGCAATCGATGGACTGACCCTGCTGGTCGCGCCCGCCAACCAGCCGGAGCAAGCGTTGTTGGATACGTACTTCTCATCGGCGAGTCTGCACCTGGATGCAGGTGCCTACCTGGTGCGCCTGGAGTCGCGCTGGCGTGACGAGGTACGGCGCCATTACGAGCTCGAGGTGTCCAGTGCTCCCGGTGTGGTGGTGCCCTGACCGGTCCTTGCCTCTCCACTCACATATCCCAAGGTGCTTGATGTCTCGTTCTCTACGAGGTTTCGCTGCGGCGTTGCTCCTCGCGACCAGCTGCGGCGGAGCGGTCCCTGATCAGGACTGTGTCGGCTGCCCGAGCCAAACCGACCTCGAGATGGCGCAGTACGACGAGTTGGCGGCTCGGCTCGACACGAACCGCAAGGAGTTCGTCAGCCACAGGTACTCCTATCAGCACGCGATAGGTCAGCAGCTGTTCTTCCTGGACTTCCCAGGCTTCGATCCCCGGCTGCACCGGTTCGACGCCGTCACGGAAACCCGGCTGGACTACGCCTTCTCCATCGGCTCGGGAGACCAGTTCAACTACCGCGCGAGCGACACGCTGGTCGTGACCGCGCAGCGCGACGGCGACAAGGTCACCTACAGCGCCTACGACGCGAGCCGGTCGAGCTCGCTCATCGCGGCAGTCGACCTGCCTGCCCCCGGGGACGAGCAGCGCTGGTGGGCCTACGCCGTCACCGGCGGCTCGGTCTACGTGGTGACGATGGAGCCCGACGGCGGCGGAACCTGGCTCAACCGTTGGACCCCGGGCGGCGCGGTGGAGAAGCTCTTCACGCTCGAGCAGGCGACCGGGCAGCCGACATTGGGCCTCTTCCTCGACTTCGACGTGGACGGGGACCTGATGCTCTTCATCGAGGGCGGGCGGCTGTGGCGCATGCCCATCTCGACCGGGCGGGCGACCTGGACGCGCAATGCGACGGAGATCTCGGGCTCGGTCGGCTTCGAGGAGGACCGGGTGATCTGGGAGGCACCGGGCGGGTTGTACTCTTACGTGGTGGAGACCCACTCGCTTACCAAGATCTCCGAGGACATCCAGCGCAGCACCTACCAGCTCAACGCGACCTACTCGAGGGTCCACCTGTACGTGAACGACTTCTGGCGCTGGGGCGACTGGCTCGTCTACGGCGGAAGCGGCGGCATCTTCGCCTACAACCTCAAGACCGGGACGGTCGCGCCCGTGCTGCTCGAGCCGCACGATGGTCCATTGCGCATCGTCTACCGCTACCCCGTGGTCCTGACTGATGGAACGATGTTCGTGACCGGCCTCGAGTCCACCTCCGGGTCGGTGGGCGCCGATGGCCCGATCTGGAGGGTCGACCTGCGCGAGGTGCTGGAGTAGCAGCCCTGATCCGCGCTGAGCCCAAGCTGTTCGGCTCGAGGATGGCGCGCAGCGCACCGCACGAGAGTCGAAGATGGCGTGCCCTGGGGCTTGACCTGCCTGCCAGTCGCTCGGGTGCTCCGCGGGGCGAGGTGGCGGCAGATCGTGTACTTTTGCGTCCTCATCTCCCCTGGCGGTCTCTTGATGCGCTCGGGGGCCCCGTTCCTCATGAGGAGGTTGCCTTGCGCTCGCGCTCTGCCGTCTTGCGGATCTCGGTCTTCTCGCTCGCGGCTCTCTGCACCGCGGCCCCTTACGGGTGCGGGAGCTGCAATGGGGAGGAGCTGGCCACCGAGACCGGTGAGCAGAGCCAAGCCCTGACGGTCGAATCCGCGTCGACCTCGACCCTTCTCGCCGGCAGTCTCCGCGAGCAGTTCCCCGCCGTAGCCCGCTCGGTGCTCGAGGCCCGGCATGCCCTCGTCGCCCAGGGAGACGGCACCTTCGTCCCCGCCGCGAAGGCGAGCGACCTGCCCCTCCCGCTGCGTGGCTTTCGGGCCCGGCTGCCGCAGCACGGCAGCAGCGCGGTCACCTTCGAGCTGCCCGATGGCTTCGCCATCGAGATCCGCGAGATCGGCCTCGAAAGCCAGGGACGCGTCGAGGGCACCGCGGTCGCCTATTCGCGCCGGGGCGGGACGTCCTACTGGACGGTGACGGAGCAAGGCTACGAAGAGTGGCTGGCGGTCGACCGCGGCGCGTCCGCCTCGGACCGGCCCGTGGCGAGCTGGGAGGTCGCTGGCGGGAAGCTGGAGCAGACCGAGGAAGGCGTCCAGGTCTTCGACTCGAGCGAGCGGCCCCGCATCCGCGTCACCGCGCCGGCGGGGTTTGCCCAGAGCGGCCGGCGGCTGAGCACGCGGCTGGAAGTGCGAGGCCAGACCCTCGAGCTGTGGGCCGACACCGGCGGCGAGGCGGCGCTCATCGACCCCTCGTGGAGCAGCACGATGGCGATGCTCACCGCGCGCAGCCAGCACCAAACCACGCTGCTCCCCGACGGTCGCGTTCTCGCCACGGGAGGATTGAACGCCTCTGGCACCGCGACGACGGCCTGCGAGATCTTCAACCCGGCAACCGGCACGTGGGCCTCGACAGGGTCCATGGCCACGGCGCGCGCCCTGCACACCGCGACGTTGCTCGGCAACGGCAAGGTGTTCGTGGCCGGCGGCGGCAACTCCCTCTCCAGCACGGAGCTCTACAACCCGGCCACCGGCACGTGGAGCGCCGGGCCAAACATGACCTACGGGCGCCAGCAGGCGACGGCCACGGTCCTCGGCGACGGTCGCGTCCTGGTCGCGGGCGGCTATTCGAGCGGCTCGGGCACCTACCTCTCGTCGGCGCAGATCTACGACCCGGCCACCAACAGCTTCACCGCCTCCAGCACCATGCCTTTCGGCGCCTACGGGCAAGCGGCCACCCTCCTTAGCGACGGGCGGGTCCTGGTGGCCGGCGGCTACGGAAGCGGCGGTTACCTCACGGCGGCAAGCCTCTACGCCCCAACCACCAATAGCTGGACCAGCACGGGGCCCCTGATCAGCCCGCGCTGGGTTCCTTCGGCCCAGCTCCTGCCCAGTGGCAGGGTCCTCCTCGCCGCGGGCTACTACAGCGCCCCCCTGGCGAGCTCCGAGATCTGGAATCCCGCAACCAACACCTGGACGAGCGCGGGATCGATGACGGGCGCCCGCTACTCTGCCCAGGCCTTTCCGGTCTCCGGCACCCAGGTCATGGTGGCTGGCGGATTGAACGCGAGCAGCGTCGGCATCAACAGCACCGCCGTCTATGACTCCGGGGCGGGAACCTGGTCGGTGGGCCTGCCGATGATCACCGCCCGCGGTTACTTGGGGGCCACCCGCCTCCAGTCCGGCAGCACCCTGGTGAGCGGCGGGCAGAACGCGAGCGGCACTACCCTGAGCACTTGCGAGATCTACGTCTCGGCTACCTTGGCCACGGGCTCTCCCTGCATCTCCGCCGATCAGTGCCTCTCCGGCTACTGCGTCGACAGCTACTGCTGCAACACGGCCTGCGCCGGCGGCGTCTGCGATGCCTGCTCGCTGGCGGCGGGCGCGGTGGCCGATGGGGTGTGCACCTCGCTCAACGGGCTCTCGTGCTCCGACGGAAACGCTTGCACCGGCAGCGACATCTGCCAAGCCGGCACCTGCATCGCGCAGACGACGGTCGACTGCGGACCCGCGCCGGACCAGTGCCACAATGCCCCCACCTGCAACCCCGCCACGGGCGTCTGCTCGGCCACCAACAGGACGAACGGCACCGCCTGCAACGACGGCAACTCTTGCACCGTCAGCGACACCTGCCAGAGCGGCGTCTGCACCGGCAACACGATCATCTGCCCCGCTCCCAACCAATGCCAGACGGCGGTGTCCTGCAACCCCGCGACCGGGCTGTGCCCGGCGCTGCCCAACAAGGCCGACGGGACCGCCTGCAACGACGGGAACGCCTGCACTCAGACCGACACCTGCCAGGCCGGCACCTGCACCGGCGCGATCCCGGTGGTCTGCCCGACGCCCGACCAGTGCCACAACGCCGGTGTCTGCAACACGTCCACCGGCGTCTGCTCGAACCCGGCCAAGGTCAACGGCACCTCGTGCAGCGACGGCAACCTCTGCACCGTGGGCGAGACCTGCCAGAGAGGCGTGTGTTTGGGCGGCAGCGCGCTGGTGTGCACCGCTCCCGACCAATGCCACCTCGCAGGCAACTGCGATCCGTCGAGCGGCGCGTGCATCAACGCTCCCCCAAAAGTCAATGGCGCCACCTGTAACGACGGCAACGCCTGCACCACCACCGACACTTGTCAGGCCGGCGTCTGCACCGGCGCGGCGCCCGTGACCTGCGCCGCACCCGATCAGTGCCACCTTGCGGGCACCTGTACCGCGGCCACCGGCACCTGCACCTATGCGAGCAAGACCAACGGGACCGCCTGCAATGACGGCAACGCCTGCACCAGCACCGACACCTGCCAGGCCGGCACCTGCACCGGAGCCAACCCGGTGACCTGCAGCGCCTCTGACCAGTGCCATCTCGCGGGCGTCTGCAATCCGGCGACCGGCACCTGTTCCAACCCGAGCAAGGCCAACGGGTCCGCGTGCAACGACGGCAGTGCCTGCACCCGGACCGACACTTGCCAGGCGGGCGCCTGCACCGGCTCCGCCCTGGTGACTTGCAACGCCTCCGACCAGTGCCACGTCGCGGGTGTCTGCGATCCCGGCACGGGCACCTGCTCCAACCCCGCCGCGGTCAATGGAGCGGCGTGCAACGACGGCAATGCCTGCACGCAGTCGGATACTTGCCAGGCCGGCACGTGCACCGGCTCCGCCCCGGTGACCTGCAGCGCCGCCGACCAGTGCCACGTCGCGGGCGTCTGCGACCCCGGCACTGGCACCTGCTCAAACCCCGCCGCCGCGAATGGAGCGGTGTGCAACGACGGCAACGGCTGCACCCTGTCCGACACCTGCCAGTCAGGCGCGTGCACCGGCTCCGCCCTGGTGATCTGCAGCGCGGCCGACGCATGCCATGCAGTGGGCGTCTGCGACCCCAGCAGCGGGGTCTGCTCCAGCCCCGCCGAAGCGGACGGCACAGCCTGCGACGACGGCGACGGTTGCACCCTGACCGACACCTGCCAGACGGGAGCGTGCACGGGAATGCATCAAAAGGACTGCATAGCCACGGACGAATGCCATACCGCAGGAACCTGTGACCCGAGCACCGGGACCTGCTCGAATCCGGCACGCAGTGACGGCAGCCCCTGTCCCGGCGGCTCGTGCCAGGCGGGCTTCTGTCTGCTCACTACCCCGGACGGCGGGGTGGCGGAGCAAGACGCCGGCACGACTCCCGACAGCTCGACGCTCGCCGAGGATGCAGCCTCCCTGGCGCTCGACGCGACGGTGGCGAGCGACGCCGCTGAAGCGGCAGTGGATGGTGGAACCGAGACTCCTATCTCCGTGGATCCGGGCTGTGGTTGTGCGACCACCCCCTCGGGGCTACCGGCTACGAGCTTGGTCTGGCTGCTGGGCCTGTGGTTGCGACGCCGTCGTTCTGCGAGGCCTGCTCAGTCGCGGTGAGCGGCTGCTACGGACAAGTCCCGCCCCGCTGCGTCTGCCAGGCGTAGCGGGGCGAGGCGGCAACGAGCGCGCGGCATGCCGGCGCCACCCGCTCAGCCCGGGCGGCATGCCGCTCAGACACCGGACGATCACGAGATCCTCGGGACGAGCGGCTCTCCCCGAGCCAGGCGAATCCCCGTGGGCGCGATCGGCCCCTCCGCTTCGCGAGCAAGGACCAAACAACCTGGCGACGACATGCTGATCCGCTCCTTGGAGTTGGGGGGCCGCCCTCCGCACATGACCGATGAACGTCGGCCACCCAGGAGGGCAGCCGGTTGGGCTCGAGACGGTGCGTCGGGAAGCTCGATGACCGAGCGATGGGGAGGAAAGCCGCCGTCAGTGAGCCACCGGGACGAAGACCGACTCGATGGACATGGCGTCGATCGCCCGGTCGAGCCAAGTGTCGAGATCCTCAATCGTGGCTGCCGAGATGGCGTCTCGGTACCGAGGCGAAACCTCGCCGAAGCGCCTGCCGAGCAGGCGAAGCAGCGTCTCTGCCTTCCCTTCAGCCTTGCCTTCGGCGAACCACTTCTTGGCGATCAACGACGCGTTCTCCACGTCCAGCTTCGGCATGTGCTTCCTCCAGGCCACGTCGAGCGCCGACTCATCCACCGCGCGATACGTCTCGATGATTTTGACCCACACGACGGCTTGCATCTCCGGGACCTCGGCTGCCAGGGCCAGTATCTCGTCGAGCGCAGCGAGTTGCTCCCGAACGCGCAGGGCGTACTTGAGCGCCATCAAGCCCAGGCGCAGCCGGCGCTGCACCGAGAGGTCGCGGCACCCAGGTGCACGAGGCTCCCTCCCGCGGGCTACTCCTTGCGCTTTCTCTCCAGGCGGACGCGCAGCGTATCCGCCAGAGGAAGCACGACCTCCTGGGTGTGCTCGACGAAGAACGGGTTGACCAGCTTGACCACGTGCCGCCCGGGAGGCAGCAGGATCTCGTAGTCCATGGTTCCCGCGCCGCGCAGGGCGTCATCGACATGCAGATCGGCCCAGGGGCTGACGTGAATCCGGAGCAGCGATTCTGCCGGCGCAGCGGGCGGCACCGGTCCTGGTGGTGAAACAGCGCTCTTGGGACGGGTGCGAGCGGCGCTCGAGGGCGCGGGTCGCGGTGCGGAGGAGGCCGGGCCTTCCTTGGCGTCCGCGGGTGCAGCGGCCTGGGCCGATCGCACATCGACCGAGGTTGGCGCGTCGGAGACCGCAGGAGCGGCAGGAGCGACGGAGGCAAGCGATGGGAGGGGCAGAGTGGCGGTAGGGCTGGGGAGCAGAAGCCTCCAGGCCACAATCCCGGTCGCGATCACCCCCGCCGCCGAAGCGGCGCCGATGGCCGCCCACCGCCTCCGCCCCGTCGCCGCGCCCGCGCCGAGCGCCAGCAGCAACGCATCCATCGAGGCGAATCGCCGCCGCGGGTCGGTGGAGAGCCCGCGAACGAGGATCCGCCGCAGCCATCGCGGGACACTCCGGCCGTGCGACGGCTCGACGGGCGCGGACTGCTCGTGGCTCTCCATGAGGTCGGCGAGGGTTCGCCCGGAGAACGGCCGATCCCCGAACAGCGCCTCCCAGAGGGCCACGCAATAGCTGAATTGGTCCGAGAGCGCGCTCGCGGCCTCGCCGCGAAGCTGCTCGGGCGACATGTAGACCGGGGTCCCCACGACGGCACCCGTGCGCGTCAGCCGCAGGTCGGAGAGGAGCGTGCCAGGCGAGAGGAGCTCGAGCGAGGTGGCGGCGTCCTCCGCGGGGCGGGCGAGCCCGAAGTCGGTGACCCGCGCCCGTCCGTCTCGCCCGATCAGCACGTTGTCGAGCTTGAAGTCGCGGTGGACGATGCCGGCGCGATGGGCCGCGGCAAGGCCCTGGCCGGCCATCTGGAAGATCCCGAGGATCTCCTTCAAGCCGCGCCGGCCTTCGCCCAACCAGGCGCGCAGCGAGCCCCCATCGACATACTCCATGGCGATGAAGGGCTGCTCGCCCACCACGCCGATGTCGAAGACGGTGACCACGTTGGGGTGAGAGAGGCGCGCCAGGGCTTGGGCCTCGCGGCGCAGCCGACCCTGGCCCGAGCTGCTTGCGGCCCCGGTGATCTCCGGGCGCAGGACCTTGATGGCCAGCTGCCGGTCGAGCTCCTGGTCGTGGGCGGCGTAGACCACGCCCATCGCGCCCGCCCCCACGCGGCGCAGGATGCGGTAGCGCCCGATCCTTTGTCCCAGCGCAGGACCCGAGACGGAGGACGCCTCCAGCTGGAGCCAGGTCTGGAGAAGGAGCTTGCAGGTCGGGCACTGGTCGACGTGGCCCTGCAGGCGCGTGGCCTCCGGCGGCGCGACGCTGCCCTGCACCAGCTCGAGCAGCGAGTCCTCGCTGGGGCAAGCGTCAGCCACCGGGTCCTCTCCATGGCTTGGCGAACCAGCCATCACTCGCCTGGCTCGCCGAGGAGTTCGCCATCAGGTCGCGGCAATCATCGACGGGGAAGGCCTCGTTCACAAGTTCGCCCAGCCCTCGCCATCCGCTCCATCCGAGGCAGCGTGGGGCCGCGCCCCTCGACCGGTGTGGAGAGGGCGCAGCAAAGGCGGGGGCCAGCGACATCCCAGGCCATGGAGCGCGTCAGCCCGGAAAACGCGCCGTAATTTCAACACGTTACACTGCGCTTCAGGTTTTTTTGCGACATCCCGGGAGGCCCCCGTGTCCTTCTCGACGAGCCGTCGGAAGCGTGACGGCAGCCTTCACCCACCGAAAGGACGGAGCTGTCATGAAGACCCGGATGACGCTGGACTCGCTGTTCGTCGCTCCCTCGCTGCGGCTGCTGGCCGCGTTGCTGCTCCTGCCGGCGCTTGGGCTCGGCTGCGGAGAGGGCATGCTCACCCCGGAGGAGGAGGCGGAAGCGACCGAGGACTCCATCCGCATCAGGCCCACCGATACGGAGAACTGGGCCAACCTCACCGTCCAGCTGCCGGTGGGGACCTGTCTGCCTGGCGGAAACTGCTCCAGGCCGCTGGCGGTGAGCCCCGCGATCAAGATCGACGGGACGGCGGTGAATGTCGGCGCGGCCAAGAGGCTCCCGCCCGGTGCCCATCAAGTGACCGTCGACAACGTGCTGTTTGCCGTCACGCTCACCGGCGGGCAGTCGCGCACCGTGACGCTGCCCGTGGCGCATTCCAAGTGCCAGGCGGCATCACTTCCGAATGCCATGCAGACTGATTTCGGCGCGACCCCGACATTCCGGAATGCAGCGTGCCCGACCACGCTCGCAAGTGAAAATCTTGGTTTTTCCGACGTTATCCTCTACCAAGATGATGGTGCATGCACATCCGCCGTACGCGGAACCTGGAACCCTGCAGTAGTTGCCCAGCTCGATTGCAACAGTCTCAACTACCAGGTGTGGGGCGTGAGGATCGCTGGACGCTGCACCGACATCGGCGATGTCGCCGGGCCCGACGCATGTCGCCGGGCAAAGACGGGGGACTGGTCGTGGGCAGCAGCCCCAACGACCAGCCCTGCCTTCAGCGCCTCGGATCGCGCCTATGCTCCCGGCGCTTACACCTACACGATCGAAGGCTCGGCTCCTGTCTCCATCACGCTGAACGAGGGTGAGCAGCGGGAGATCGAGATCGCTCTGCCGGTCATCGGAACGGCCGGGGACCTCTTCCGTGCCACCATCAACTTCCGCGAGGCTCGCGAGCTCCCGGACGCCGTGCCGGCGACCATCACCTCGAGCGTCGCCGGTGAGCGCGCCTACAGCCTGCCTGCCACTGCCGTCGCCACCCTGAACCTCCAGGCCTACAAGAACCCCAGCGCCGTCTACACCTTTAGCGCCGGCGGGCGGACCGTGACGCTCTCGCAGACGAGCAGCAACACCATCTCCCTCAATCGAATCGATGTGGATGACGTGACGGTCACTCGCGAGGATGGCACGACCTACGTCACCAGTGGCGCCTACGAGCTCTACTTCGGCGGCAACATGATCGTCGGCGGTACCCCCACCGGCACCGGCATCGACGTCCTCCCCGGTGACTACGAGCTGGTCCTTAAGTACCGGACCTCGGACGGCGACAAGACCCAGCGGCACACGCTGCACCTCTAGTCGAATCGCTGGTCCTTTCAACCAGGCTCGGGGTCGAGTTTCTCTCGGCCCCGAGCTTGGCGTCCTCAATGGTTCGCTTCACGGTTCCTTATTTTTTTTGCGACATCTCGGAAGGACGTCGTGTCCTCTTCACCAAGCAGGGCTTCCACGGAGAAAGACATGCGCCACTTCTCGATGATCGTGCTCGGCTTGGCAATCCTGGGAGCCACCGGCTGTGGCGTAGGGGAGATCGAGGAAGACGAACGCGCTTCCGAGCAGGGGGAGGCGGAGCTGGTGGTCGACCCCTCGGGCATCCTGGGCGACATCGAGCTCGGCCAGACGGTTTCGGACATCGCATTCACCTGCTCGCCTCTGCGCCGGGCCTTCCGGTTCACGACGACCACCCCCAATCAGGCCATCGACATCTGGGCGCGCTCGACCGCTGACGCCACGGTGTGGCTGACGAAAGCCGACTTCACGTCGCTTGAATACAACGACAACGCCGACGCCTCGACCCGGGATGCCCACATCGCTCGCAAGCTGCGCAACCCCGGCACCTACTACCTGGTCTTCAAGGAGAAGAACTGCAAGCCGGCGACGTTCAGCGTGACGCTTGGGCCATCCACCGCTTTGGAGAGCTGGGCGACCCTCACCGCCCAGCTGCCGGCCGGGACCTGCCTGCCCGGCGAGAGCTGCACCAGGCCCCTAGCGCAGAGCCCCAGCATTGCGGTCGACGGTTCGACGGTGGCCATCGGAGCAGGCGTGAGGCTTCAGCCCGGCGCCCATCGCTTGACCGTCGACGACGTGCTGTTTCCCGTGGAGGTCGCCGCTGGCCAATCGCGGACCGTGGTGCTGCCGGTAGCGCGCTCACGATGCCAGGCGGCAGGAGCGCCACCGATTGCCGTGCAGACCGATTTTGGCTCGGCTCCGATCTTCCGGAATGCAGCGTGCCCAACCTCGCTCTCGACGATGGATCTCGTGCAGAGCACTGATCTCAGCCCTTCCGATCGCGCCTATGCCCCCGGGGCCTACAGCTACACGGTCGAGGGCTCGGCTCCTGTGTCCGTCACGCTGAACGAGGGTGAGCAGCGGGAGATCGAGATCAGCTTGCCGGTCATCGGCGGGGACCTCTTCCACACCACCGTGCGCTTCCTCGAGGCTCGCGAGCTTCCCGACGCCGCGGTGGCGACCATCACCTCGAGCGTCTCCGGTGAGCGCAGCTACAGGCTGCCGGCCGGCACCGCCATCTCCAACCTGAACCTCCAGGCCTACAAGAACTCGAGCGCCCTCTACACCTTCACTGCCGCCGGGCGGACCGTGGCTCTCTCGCAGACCGGCAGCAACACCCTCTCCCTCAATCGCGTCGATGTGGACGACGTGACGGTCACCCGCGAGGACAGCTCGACCTACGTGGCCAGGGGCACCTACGAGCTGTACTTCGGCGGCATCTGCGTTGCCGGCCCCTACGACACCGCCACCGGCATCGACGTCCTCCCCGGGGACTACGAGCTGGTGCTCAAGTATCGGACCGCGGACGGGGAGAAGATCCAGCGGCAGACGTTGAGCTTTTGATGGACCGCCGCCGGTCTATGATGACGCCGGACTGCCACCACTCACTCGCTGAGGAGAAGCTCATGAACACGCATCGAGAAGAGGTCAGCTCGGCAAGATCGCACCGATCCCACCCGCACGGTGCTCGCC
>JACRCT010000135.1 GCA_016218885.1 Deltaproteobacteria bacterium
GATCATGGCCCCGGGGCCGTTCTCGGGCACCTTCGCCCCTTCGGCGGGGCGCTATCACGTCGTGACCAAGAGCCCGCTGACCGGCGCCATCGCCGGCTCGAACTCCGGCGGGTCCTTCGGCCCCGAGCTGCACTACGCCGGCTACGACGCGGTGATCATCGAGGGCAAGGCGGCCAAGCCGGTCTTCCTGTGGATCAAGGACGACCTGGTCGAGCTCCGCGACGCCTCGAAGATCTGGGGCAACCGGGTGCCGGAGACGACCGACCTGGTGCGCGCCGAGACAGATGAGGAGGCCAAGGTCGCCTGCATCGGCCCGGCGGGCGAGAAGCTGGTGCTGATGGCGGCCATCATGAACGACCTGCACCGCGCCGCCGGCCGCTCGGGCGTCGGGGCGGTGATGGGCTCCAAGAACCTCAAGGCGGTGGCGGTGGTCGGCACCAGGCCGATCAAGGTCGCCGACCCGAAGGCCTTCGAGGCCGCGGTGCTGCAGGGCCGCGCCGGCATCAAGGCGCACCCGGTGGGCGGCGCGGGCCTGAAGGCCTACGGCACCGACGTGCTGGTCAACATCCTCAACGAGATCGGCTCGCTGCCCACCCGCAACTTCCAGGACGGCTATTTCCCCGCCGCCAACAAGGTGGGGGGCGAGTCGCTCGCGGCCACCGTGCTGGTGCGCCCCAAGGGCTGCTTCTCCTGCGTCATCAGCTGCGGGCGCGTCAGCCGCGTGACCGCCCCCAAGCTCAAGAGCGAAGGCGAGGGACCCGAGTACGAGGCCGCGTGGTCGATGGGCCCCGACTGCGGCATCGACAACCTCGACGCGGTGACCAGGAGCAACCACCTGTGCAACGAGCTGGGCCTCGACCCCATCTCGCTGGGCGCGACGGTGGCCTGCGCCATGGACCTGTACGAGGCCGGCCACATCCCCGCCAAGGACCTCGGCGGCCTCGACCTGCGCTTCGGCACCCCGGACACGCTGCTCGAGCTGACCCGGATGATCGGCCTGCGCGAGGGCATCGGCGACAAGCTGGCGCAGGGCTCCTACCGCTTCGCCGCGTCCTACGGGCACCCCGAGTTCTCGATGACGGTGAAGAAGCAGGAGATCCCCGCCTACGACCCGCGCGGCATCCAGGGCATCGGCCTGGAGTACGCCACCTGCAACCGCGGTGGCTGCCACGTCAAGGGCTACACCATCGCCGTGGAGGTGCTGGGCAACGGGGCCAAGCTCGACCCGCGGGTCACCAAGGAGAAGCCGTTCTGGGTCAAGCTCTTCCAGGACCTCACCGCGGCGGTCGACGCCTCCGGCGGCTGCATCTTCGGCACCTTCGGGATGGGCGGCAACGACTACGCGGCGATGCTCAGCGCGCTGACCGGCGTCAGCATCAGCACCGAGGAGTACATCAAGGCGGGCGAGCGCATCTGGAACCTCGAGCGGCTCTTCAACCTCAAGGCCGGCTTCACCGCCAAGGACGACGTGCTGCCCGAGCGGATGACCAAGAGCCCCATCAAGACCGGCCCGGCCAAGGGCGAGCTGAGCCAGGTGCCCCAGATGCTGCCCGAGTACTACAAGCTGCGCGGCTGGGACGAGAAGGGCGTGCCGACCCAGGAGCGGTTGAAGCAGCTCCAGCTCGCCTAGGCACGCCGCCACCGGCGACTGGTGTCCGAGCTGCGCGCGTCAGCAAGCGGATACATCGCGACGCATGACGCGCGCGGCCTGAGAACGACGGGATTGGTGCACGGCGCCCGCTCGGGGCATCTGGGAGCCGGGCGCTCGAGAGGACGCGAGCCGTGCTCATCAAGTACTTCGCGGACGTGCGGCAGCTCTCGGGGTGCGAGGACCAGCCGTGGACCAAGGCAGCGCCCACGCTGCGCGAGCTCCTCGAGGGGCTCGGCGCGCAGCACGGCGCCGGCTTTCGTGAGCGGGTCTTCAGCGGCCAGGAGCTGAGCCCCACCATCATCATCCTGGTCAACGGACACCACGTCGCCCACCTCCAGGGGCTTCAGACGAAGCTGGGGCCCGAGGACACGGTGGCCATCTTCCCCATGGTGGCGGGCGGTTGACGGACCGGGGCACACAGCGACGAAGGAGACCGCGGTGGGTGCTGGATCGGTGGTGCTGATTCCCCTCGGAGCGCTGCTCGCCGGCGTCGCGCTCCAAGCTCTGTTGGCCGGGGTTCTCTCCGCCCGGTCGAAGGGCGTGCTCGCCTTCCTTGCAAGCCTTTGCGCCCTCGCGGGCGTGGTCGCCGCCTGGCCCATGGTCCTCGGCGGGCGGGCAGTCGAGGTGACGTTCGGGCGCTGGGACGGCCCCATCCAGCTCGCCTACCACGTCGACGGCCTGGGGTTCTTCTTCGCTTTCATGGCGGCGGGCATCGGCGCCGCGGTCCTGCTGTACGCCGTCAGCTACATGGCCCACGAGAAGGGCGCCACGCGCTTCTACATGCTGGTGCTGGTCTTCATTGCCGGGCTGGTCCACCTCGTCTACACCGCGGACCTCTTCCTGCTCTACCTGAGCTGGGAGCTGGTGGGGCTCTGCTCGTTCCTGCTGGTCTCCTTCTGGTATCGAGCGCCCGAGGCGGCCTACGGCGCGCGCAAGGTGCTGACCATGACGCACCTCGCGGGCTACGGCCTGCTCGCGGCGGTGGTGCTGCTGCACGTGCGCACCGGCGCGACCCTGTGGACCGACCCCAAGGTGCAGGGCGCCTTCACCACCGCGCTCTTCCTGCTGGTGCTGGTGGCGGCGCTGGCCAAGTCGGTCCAGCTCCCGCTCCACACCTGGATAGCCGACGCCATGGCCGCGCCCACCCCGGTCAGCGCCCTGCTCCACGCCGCCTGCTACGTGAAGGCCGGCGTCTACCTCGTGGCTCGCCTGCACTCGCTCGGTCCCTGGCCCGCCTCGTGGAGCATGACCGTCTCCTGGCTGGGCGCCGGCACGCTGGTGGTGGGCGCGCTCTTCATGCTCGCCCAGCACGACCTCAAGCGGCTGCTGGCGTTCTCCACGGTCAGCCAGATCGGCTACATGATGCTCGGCCTCGGC
>JACRCT010000136.1 GCA_016218885.1 Deltaproteobacteria bacterium
ACCGAGGACCGGACGACCGGCCTGATGCCGCGGCCGTGGGTCCTGTCGGTTCCGCTCTGGGGCTGGCGAGCCGCGATGGTCGCCTGGTTCGCGTGGGCTGCGCTGAAGCTGGTGGGCTGGGGCAGCTGGGGCTTCAAGGTGCTCACCGAGGGCGGGCCCTGGCGCCAAGGCCCGCCTGCCGAGCCCGCCGAGCCGACGGTGGGTCCGCAGACATAGCGTCGGGCGCAGCAACGATCCGGCACTGCCCAGCCCCGGGCGTCAGCCCGCGGGGCAGCGCCAACTCCCCGAACAGTGCGCCTCCTCCACTGACGTTCCGTCGTCGGGCCTTGGTGCCCTTCGAGGCTCGGATGCCCCACGGGCTGACGCCCGGGGCTGGGTGGCTCATCGGTGGGGACGGCGGCGAACTGGGCAGAGGACGAGCGTCTATCCCTTCCCTCGGGGATTGCCCATGACGGTCAGGGCTTGAGCCGGCGACCCGCTGAAGCACAAGCCAGGCGTAACCATTGCATCGACGGGCCCGGGTCTTCCGCAGGCGCAGGCGCCAGGTCGCTCCCAGCGCAGTGCCCGTGCGCGGTGACGGCTGTTGTGTCCCTGCCTCTGCGCGGGGATTCGTCCCGCGATCGCAGCGGGCGTAGGCCGACAGTGAACGCGGCTGGCCGTGGCGGCAACATGTCGACCTCGCGGCGCCTTGCGGCGTCCACCGCTGTATGGTTTCGCGATGGCGGTGGCCCGACCCAGTCTCGAGAACGAGTTCTCTTCGGCAGAGAGCCTGCGACAGCTTCGCGACTGGCTTGAGCAGGAGCTCAGCCCCAGGCCGCTTCCGACGAAAGAAGTGCTAGAGGGGCTACTCCCCGGCAATCTCGACCTCAAGCAGGTCGAAGCGACTCTCATCGAAGCCGCAGGCCCACCCGACTATGCGGTGCTCGACTTCTTCCTGGACCGCGCCCTCAGACGGGACTACGACCTCGATTCCATGGAGCCGAGTTCGGCAGAAGCCCTGGCCGACGTCCTCGACCTCTGGACCATCGTCTCGGGTGCGCTCGGCCAGATTGACTTTGCGCGCAAGCATGCCGAGCAGGCTCTGAAGGCGACCTCGGAAAGGC
The DNA here is from genome assembly GCA_016218885.1 of Deltaproteobacteria bacterium. GTDB lineage: Bacteria > Myxococcota > Myxococcia > Myxococcales > UBA5297 > JACRCT01. The sequence continues at coordinate 1,104 of JACRCT010000136.1, forward strand.
GAAAGCGCCAGCACGTCCTATTCACTCTCGCGGCGGCATGCCTCGCGGCAAACCGCGCCGATGAATCCCCCGATGTGCGCATCGGGATGGCTCTGAGCGCTCTGAGGCGTGCGAAGCGGATGGGGGCGCCCGCACACCTCTTGGCCCACAACCGCGGCAGCGTCGAGTTGATCGCCGGTGCCTGGTCCGCCTTTTCGGTCGGCCGCCGGATGCGCCATCTTCGCCGGGCCGTCAGGTTGCTGAAACAGGCGAGCGACTCTCCGGACCTCGAGCCTGAACAGAGAGAGAAAGTCGCGATAGAAGTCGGTCAAGCGACGGCAGCTTGGGCCGAGCTGCGCAAGCTGCCCTGGCACGTCCGATGGCTAGGTTGAGGCCGTCCAGGCATTGAGCGTGCGCGACCTTCCTCAAGGAGCGGCTCCGTCTTTCCGCTGCTGGTGGTGCGCATCAACGGCACGCTCATCGGCTTAGACGACTTCGACCTCGCCCAGGTGCCCGAGGGGTCACCGCGGCTGCCGACGAAGCGGATGCGAGAGCCTGTAGGGCGGGCCGGTCAACGCGCAGAGGTCATGTTGCGCGCTTGCGCGGAGGGCCCGGTAAACGCGCAGAGAGCCATGCGGGTGTCGACGAACCAGATGCAGGAGCCTGCACGGAGGTAGCTCGACGCGCAGAGGGGCCCGGTTCTGGCGCCGTCTTTTCTCCAGACGTTCACCAGGCCTGGTTACAGCTCCAAGATCATCGCCACGCGAGGGGCCAGCTCGTAACCGTTGAGCCGTTCCTCTTGCCGAATCCGAGCAAGGCGAGGCGATGCGTGTGTCTCGTCTACGATCCTGAACCCGAGCCGGGCGTAGAAGGGCGCATTGAAGGGCACGTCCCGGAAGGTCGTCAGGGCGAGGCGGCGCAGCCCCGCTTCTCTGGCTCTGGCGATCACCGCCTGGATGAGCCGTCGCCCCAGCCCCTGGCCTCCATGCTCGGGCACCACATCGACCTCTCGCAGATGGGCCTCGTCCTCGTGGAGATCGAATAAGGCGAAGCCCACCGCCCGATCTTGTTGGTCCGCGGCGACCAGTAGGCGACCGTGGCTGCAGTCGGCGCGGAGCTCTTCCATCGGATGGATAGGGAGATCCACGGCAGCAGGCAGCCCCACGGAGGCGAGCCGCCGAGCGGCGCGACGCTCGATCTCCTGCACCGTCGGAAGCTCGTCGAGCCGCCCGGCGCGTATGGAATAGCTGTCCATCTCGACGGCCAACCTATCATTGAGCTGAGGCTTGGAGAGGGCGCAAAGGCTACACGCCTCCCGATCGTCGGCGCAGGTGGCGCTCGGGGTCGGCGCTCGGCGTCGGTGGCGCTCGGCGTCGGTCTGGAAGCGTGAGGCCGACTACGGTGAGTCGGGGTACTGCACGGCGATACCCGAGTAGTCCGGGGGCAGGTCGAAGCTCTCCTGCCTCGCTATCCGCCGGGCCGGCAGTATCGGTGGTGCCATGGCGTCGATGCCCAGTTCATCGAGGATCCTCCGCGCCATCGCTACGCCCGGGATGAACGCCTTGATCCTGCGTCGGCCCCCGCACTTCTCGCAGGCCAGCACGTCGACTTCGAAGGTGCGCGCGAGCAGCTGGGGCCAGGCGAGGAAGCGCGGCCGCTCCGGATCGGCCGGGCCGTCCAGGCAGACATCGCGCCCCAGCTCCCAGGCAATGCGGGCATCCTCGGCGCCGGCGTCGCCGAGGTCCGCCGGCAACGCCGGCGGCTCGCCCAGGCAACCCTTGCCGCGCCCGACGCCGGGGGCCGGGTTGACCAGGCGCGCACGCACTTTCGCCGCCGGGGCGAAGACGTGTTTGGCAGGCGCGGAGGCCTGCCGCTCCGAGCTCAAGTGGGGACGGGCACCTTGGGCGGCGGGACGATGGAGGCCAGGCGGCGCATGAGCTGGGACGGCGTCAGGGAGATCGCGCGGGTGCCGTCGTGGAGCGGGAACTTGAGGGTCAGCTCGAGCCGGCCGTCGGCGAGGCGGCGCAGGCGGTGCTGGGGCACGGGGGGCCTGAGCATGTAGCGCAGCAGGTGCTCGAGGGCCTCGCGGTTGCCGGCGGCGACGTGAGTGCCGGCCTCGAGGCGTGGGCGGGGTGGCGATGAGCAGGCCGGTCTGCAGCGAGTCGGCCTGAACGCGCGAGAGGGCGTCGTCGGGCTCCCGTGGTTGGGGCCGGCGCCGTCGTCGCGCTGGGCGGCGCGGTCAGCGCCGCCAAGGCGGGCTTCGCGCTCCTCCTCATCGGGCTCAAGGCGGCGGACATCACGCTCGGCGGGCTGATGGCCACCATCCTCCCCGCCATCCTCATCTTCGGCGTGCTCGCGGCGGTGGTGGCGGGCTTCGTCGTCGCCTTCCGAAGCAACGTTGGCGGAATCGCCGACTTCTTCGCGCGCGTGTGGGACCGCATCAAGCTCGCCTTCCGAGGGCTCGTGCAGCTCTTCGAGCAGGGGGGCTTCTCCGGCGCGGTGCGCGAGGAGTTGAACCGCGCCGAGAACGAAGGGCTCACGACCTTCCTCATCCGCGTCTACCAGATCGCCTTTCGCATCCAGCGCTTCTTCCAGGGCATCGGTGAGGGCGGTGTTCGCGGCGCTGTGCCTGCTCGCGCTCAGGCTCGGGCGGCTGCGCTCCACCCCGCTGCGGGACTGGCACTGGCTGCTCCTGCTCGCCGGCGGGCTGATGCTGCCCTGGTACGTCTTGGGCTCGCTGACCGGCGCGCTGCTGCTGCTCGGCTGGCGCTCCGCGCGCCCGAAGTTGGAGAGCGCCACCGCGTTCAACCTGCAGGTGGCCATCATCGGTGCCTGCGGCACGGCGGTGGTGCTGCTGGCCGTGTCCGCGATGGTGGACCTGCAGGGCCGCCCCGACTTCCTCATCGCCGGTAATGGGAGCTCGGCCTCCGTGCTGAGGTGGACCGAGGACCGGACGACCGGCCTGATGCCGCGGCCGTGGGTCCTGTCGGTTCCGCTCTGGGGCTGGCGAGCCGTGATGGTCGCCTGGCTCGCGTGGGCTGCACTGAAGCTGGTGGGCTGGGGCCAATGGGGCTTCAGGGTGCTCACCGAGGGCGGGCCCTGGCGCCAGGGCGCGCCTGCCGACCCCGCCGAGCCGACGGTGGGTCCGCACACATAGCGCAGGCATCGGTGAGGCGACGCCCAGTCCATGCGGTCCATGGAGTCCATCGGCGGGGACGGCGGCGAACTGGGCAGAGGACGAGCGTCTATCCCTTCCCTCGGGGATTGCCCGTGACCGTCAGGGCTTGAGCCGGCGACCCGCTGAAGCACAAGCCAGGCATGACGGTCCGCGACATCCTCAAGGAGCGCGGCTACGTCTTTCCGCTGCTGGTGGTGCACATCAACGGCACGCTCATCGCCCGGGACGACTTCGACCGCGCCCAGGTGCAGGTAACGCGGCGATAGGCGCGCTCGCCGTGGGGTCGGAGGGCGACCTCGCGCCACTCATCTCTCCAGTCGTTCTGCCGCTCGACCGTGAATCGGCCCACGCCGGGCATCTCCTGGTAATCGCCGACCGGCTCCATCAGGGAGATCCGGGTGAAAGCTCGTAGCCGTGGCGCACCATCCTTCCCGGCAAAGGCCTCCCCTGACGAAGAGGCAGATCCCGTGGTTACAGGCACTGCGCGGCGACTCCGGCTGGTCGATCCTGGAGCGTGCCTCTCAAGGGGCAGAAGGCCTGCCCCCTTTCCGTCGGCAGCCGCACCGCGGGCTTCACCTGGGCAACGTTGCCCAGGTGAGCAGGCTCGAACCAGGCCGCTCGCCTGCTCCTGAGGAGGCCCAACGCCTTGCGGGCGGGCGCCTGTCGTGTCGGGGCACATCAAGGTCGGCAACGGCGTGGGCTCTCGATGCGCGACGACGGCGCCCCGCTCACCGTGACAGACCTGTGGGACCCAGTGCGCCTTCCTGGTCCCCGGACAGGCCGGCGGCCGTAGCCAGGAGTGAGAGCCCAAGCTCCCGTAGTAGGGGATCTCGTGGGTTCCGGGCTGGGGCACGATCCCGGCAATCCTGCGGATGAGCTCGAACGGGGTGAGGACGACCTCGTCCAGCCCCGTCTTGAGCGGCCGCTTGAGCCGCAACCTGAGCCGGCCGTCAGCCAGACGTGAGAGATGGCTCTCGCAGATGGGCGGCCGCAGAGCGTACTGCAGCAGCGCCTCCAGGCCTGCTCGGTCGTATTGATGGATGCGCCGTGCGGCGTCCACCGCGAAGAAGATCAGGAAGGTCGCAGGCATGGCAGGTCGGCCGACCATACCCTTGTCTGGGCCCGACCTTGCTGCGCTTCAGCTCCAACCCTCCTACAGATACCGCGCCTCCCGCCGGCTACCCATTCAGATCTGCTTCTGCCGCAGCCCGTCGCCACCGCGACCCGGGCTGGGGCCTGTCTCCAGGCCCCAGCTCTCGCATCCGCCCTCGCTCTTCAACTGGGTTCAGAAGACGCGCAGATTGGTGGGGCTTGCAGGGGCTGGCCTGTTTGAAGAGCCGTTTAAGTGATACACGGTGCTGGTCTGTTGCTGGTTGTTAGTAACTCTGAGTTGATAGCTAGTGCCAGCGAGGCCGGCGAGGTCAAGCTTGATTCGCGAAGATGTCTCGCTCAAGTAGACTGGCTCTTGATATTTCCAATTGGTGCCGTCGCCAGAGACTTCGATGACGGATGCAGGATAGATTCGGGAGGTCGATACGGCGGCAGAATCGTACCAGTTTTTGAGATCAAAATTGGAAGGCGTGCCCTTCAGGTTTATCAGGCCAAACATGAGCCAACGGAGCGCAGGGGCGTGGGGTGGGCTGGCAGAGAAGACCTCTTGTCCATCAACCCAGGCCTTGAACGTGTAGGGGCTTGCAAACCACTGCAATTCGACGCAATACCAACGATCCGCTTGAAGTGGTCCGCCTGGGGGAATAGCGTGCAAGTGATTTGCGTTTCCGGCCTCGAGAGGGTCTCGGTATACGGCGGTCATGTGGTTTGGCGTAGCTCCGCCGTTGACCGCGGGTTGATAGTAGTATTGGAAGCCAACGTCGCCAGTGGTGCCCATGGAGTCTACCATCTTCACATGACTGGTAGGCCAGATGTTTCCCGCGGCATTGAATCTTGTATAGAAGCGAATATACAAGTTCTGCCCTAGGCCTGTATTGCTGTCGTAGATCGTGTACCCTCCGCCGATGTTCTCGGCGCTCGCGCCAGAGGCGTGAGCGAGAGACGACTTCTCGCCCATTAGCTTGACGTCAGTAACATATGACATGCAGTAATTGGGATTCGCCTGCGGGCATAGCCAGCTGTCGGCAGAAGCGCTCGCTCCCTCGAATCCGTATTTGCTTCCTGTCTGCAAATCCGGTTTCCAATTCGTCTTGTTCTCCTGCAACATGTTTGTCCCGGTGATTGTCAGGGTTTGCCCGGTCGCGACTGTGCCGGCCACGTTGCTGATGGTGGGGGTGGCCGCAAAGAACGCGGTGGGCAGCGCCGACAAGGCCCCGCCGGCAGAGCGAGTGTCGGCGAAGGCATTCTCTTGCGAAAGAAGAGCCAATGGCACCAGAACCAGGAACCTTGCCGCTCGTGATCTCATGGAGACTCTCCCGTGGATACCTGCTGCTCTCACGAGGTGGCTGTTTGCATCCGCTGCGCCAGCAGGCCCTCGCCGCGGTGGATGTCGGGGGCTTCGCCACCAAGCTGCCGTGAACACGCGAGATTCCGCCAGGGGGCAGAGGGTGGAGCGCCTGGCTTCCTTGCAGTTCGAAGGGCAAAGCCCCCAGGAGGCGGCTCTCGCCCCGTGGGGCTTTGCGCCCCATGGGGCTCGGAGCCCCGCTGCCTGGCCGGGCCGAAACCGCGAGGCAGGCGGCGCAGCCCCAGGCTCCCGTGCGCTCAAGGTGACGGGGGCGGTAGCAGTTCGAGAGGGCAAGGCTCCAGGAGGCGGCTCTCGCCCCCTGGGCTCTCTGGCCCTATGGGGCGCAGGGCCCCGCTGGCCTGGCCGAGCTGAAACCGATAGAAAGGGGCGGCATCGGTCGTTTTCATCGAGGCGGCACCTCGCGAGTTCTTGCCGCAGACCGAGGAGGGCCCTGCGCCATCACCATTTCGGCAGCCGGCCCGTCTGCACCTGCTCGACCGGCGGCTGCACCTGCTCGATCGGCGGCTGGACCTGCTCGACCGTTTCAGGCTTCCCGCCCTGGGGCGATCTCGATGACCCAGAGATTCGGCTCAAAGATCGAGCTCAACATTCACCACCACGTTTTGGTGGCCGACGGGGTGTTCGTGGAGAAGGAGGACGCAGAGGTTGGCTTCGTGGAGCTTTCGCCGCCCCGTCGGGAGGATCTGGAGCGAATCCTCTCGCGAGTGCTCAGCAAGACACTGGCGATGGCGCGACGCCGTGGGCTGCTGGAGGACGATCCCAGCGACACACTGACCAGGCTGCAGGTGGAGTCGATGCAGGTCGAGCTGCCGCTCTGGGCCCAGGGTGATGGGGAGAAGCGTAAGCAGTGCATGGACGAGCCCCTGACGTCCCCGGCGGCGCCCCGTAGGTTGCCCTCCCTTGATGAGACGGGAGGACAGCGGCACGGACCGGGGACGGCAGGCGCAGGCAGACCGGAGCAGGTCACCGAGAGCGGCGGCTTCGGCGTTGGCGTTGGCGCGGCTCGGGAGGCGGTTCGCGCGGTTCCGGTCGGAGCGTTCGCGCGGCACCCGGTATCCCGACGAGTTGAGGCAGGCCGCGCTGGCTCTGCTGGGTGAGGTCGAGCCTGACGCGCTGTACCAGACCTGTGG
>JACRCT010000145.1 GCA_016218885.1 Deltaproteobacteria bacterium
CCAGCTCCATGCGGCTGACCGTGGAGGACAGGCAGCGGACCCCATTGCAGTTGCACTTGTCGGGGTTGAAGGGGACCTTCTCGGCCTTGACGCAGCTGGCCGAGCCCAGGGCAAGGAGGCTGGCGAGGAAGAGGGCTTGGGCAGGGGTGGTCATCGGGTCTCTTTCGAAGACGGCGGCCGTTGGGAGGTCCCAAGGCTACTTCAGAAGTGCCGCAGGAGGCATCGAGCGACTCCAGGGCGCTGGCCCCACCCCAAGGGGAATCGGGTTGACAGCTCCCGAGGGGTCTGGCTACGGTTCTCTCTCGCGCGGTCGCCCTGCAAGCCGGGGGCGGCCGCCGGCTTTTGCTGGAGCCCACCATGAGCGCAGACCGCGTCCCAATGACCAAGAGCGGCCTCGACCGCCTGAAGGAGAACCTCAAGCGGCTGAGGTCGGTGGAGAAGCCCAAGATCGTGCTGGCCATCGAGGAGGCGCGGGCGCACGGTGATCTCAGCGAGAACGCCGAGTACCATGCCGCCAAGGAGCGCCAGGGACACATCGAGGCCGAGATCCGCCGGACCGAGGACGCCTTGGCCCGCGCCGACGTCATCGACGTGAGCAAGCTCTCGGGCGACAAGGTGGTGTTTGGCGCCACGGTGGAGCTCGAGGAATCCGAGAGCGGCACCAAGGTGGTCTACCGGATCGTCGGAGAGTTCGAGGCCGACATCAAGAAGGGCAGGCTCTCGGTCACCTCGCCCATCGCCCGCGCGATGATCGGCCGCGAGGTCGGTGATCTGGTGAAGGTCCAGGCTCCTGGCGGGGTGCGCGAGTACGAGATCGCCGACGTCCGCTTCGTGGAAGAGTCGGACTCGAACTCCGCCTGAGCTCGGAGCGGGCCATCCTCCAGCTCGCCTCCCTCGAGGACCGGGCGTCAGGCCCGCATGGTAGGGTCAGTCCTCAGGAACTCTAAGGTTTTTGAGGACATGGCGGCCCCGACGCCACTGCAGAGCGCGCTGCAAACCCTCGTGCCTGCGCTCGCTTACGGAGCGCGGGATGGCTTCGCCCACGTCTTGACCCTGCGCGATGTCGAAGGGCTCGTGCGATCGGTCGCCACACGCGCCGGCTTGGTGGGCGCAGGGGCCGACCTCGTCGCTCGGCTCCAGGACGCGGTGGTGGGGTTCGACTCGGGCAGTGCCCTGATGCGCAGGGAGGCCATCGCCCGAATCGCCGCCCTGCTGGCGGGCTTCATCGACCTCCCCGATTCGCTGCGCCAGCTGGTTCGACTCCCACCTTCACCGCCTCCCGTGCCCCGGCCCCTCTCCGCGCCCAGGGTGGATCCAACAGGGGAGAAGGCCGGTCCCAAGACCCGGGCGCGACCGGCCAGGCCCCCGCAGGCCACTGCGTCAGCCAGGCCTGCGAAGAAGCCTCGACGAAGGGCCGGTGAGCTCTTCGCCGAGGAGCCAGGCGTCACCGAGCCTCGCCGCCGTCCTTCTCAGCCGGAGATCGACCTGAAGCTCGGCCCTCGGGTTGCGGAGACCGAGGCCGTCTACTCCGCGGTTGCGCCCCTGTCCGGGCCGCTCCTGACGCCCATCTGCGAGGTCGCGCCGCTGCGCGGGAGGATAGCCCAGGCCCTGCAGGAGCGGGGGATGAGCAAGGTAGGGGAGGTGCTCTTCTTCTTCCCGCGCACCTATGAGGATCGGCGCGAGCCGGTGCCCATCGCTCGCCTGAAGCTCGGCGAGAGGGGCGTCTCCATCGGGACCGTCAAGCTCATCTCAGAGGCGCCGGCGGGCCGTCGCCGCGTCTTCCGCGTCGTCCTCGGCGACGGCACCGGGACCATCGCCGCGACCTGGTACCACTACCAGCCGTGGCTCAAGCATCGCTTCAAGGTGGGCGAGCGCTATCTCTTCTCGGGAGAGGTGAGGGCCTTCAAGGGCATCCGCGAGATCGCCCACCCGGAGATGGAGCCGTGCCCCGAGCCGATCGACGGCGGAGCTTCCGTCGACGAGCCCGAGCCTCCCGACGCCAACTTCGGCCGCATCGTTCCCGTCTACCCGGGGTTCGAGCGCTACGAGCAACGCCCGTTTCGCATCCTCGTGCAGAGGGCCGCCGAGCGCTTTGCCAGCTCCATCGAGGATCCCCTCCCTCAGGAGATCCTGGCTCGCACCTCGCTGCCGCCCTTGCCCGAGGCGATCCAGGCGGTGCACTTCCCCGCGGACGTCGACCTCGAGACCCTCGTTGCTCACCAGCATCCGGCACAGCGGCGACTCGCCTTCGACGAGCTCTTCCTCATCCAGCTGGGCATGGCGCTGCGGCGCAAGGGCGTGCGGCTCTCGCCGGGGATCGCCTTCCGGCTCGATCCCGCGGTGCGCGCCCGGGCCTCGGTGCGCGTTCCCTTCGAGCTCACCCATGACCAGAAGAAGGTCCTGGAGGAGATCTTCGGGGACATGGTGCGCCCGGAGCCGATGAACCGCCTGCTGCAGGGCGATGTCGGCAGCGGCAAGACCGCGGTGGCGCTGGTCTGTGCGCTGGTGGCGGTGGAGAACGGCTACCAGGCGGCGTTCATGGCGCCCACGGAGATCCTCGCCGAGCAGCACCACCGGACCCTGCGCACCTGGCTCGAGCCCGCCGGCTACAAGGTCGCGCTCCTCACCGCCGGCGCCCTCAAGAAGCAGAAGGACGCGGTCAAGGACGCGCTCGCCTCAGGAGAGGTGCAGCTCGCCGTGGGCACCCATGCGCTGCTGCAGGAGGACGTGCAGTTCAAGCGCCTGGGCTTCGTGGTCATCGACGAGCAGCACCGCTTCGGGGTGCTGCAGCGCGCCGCCCTGATGCACAAGGGGGTGCGCCCCGACGTGCTGGTCATGACCGCCACTCTTATCCCGCGCACGCTGGCGATGACGCTCTACGGCGACCTGGACGTCTCGGTCATCCGCCAGATGCCTCCCGGTCGCCAGCCGGTGAAGACGCGGCTGTTCGGCGAGCGGGCGCGGGACAAGGTCTACGAGCTGGTCGCCAAGGAGCTTGCGAAGGGGCGCCAGGCGTTCGTCGTCTACCCGCTGGTCGAGGAGTCGGAGAAGAGCGACCTGCAGAGCGCGACCGAGGGGGCGCGGCGGATGGCCGAGGCCTTCCCCGGCCGGCAGATCGGGCTCCTGCACGGGCGGATGCCGGTGGAGGAGAAGGACGCGGTGATGTGCGCCTTCCGCGACGGGCGCATCCACCTGCTGGTCTCCACCACCGTGGTCGAGGTGGGGGTGGACGTGCCCAACGCCACGGTGATGGTCGTGGAGTCGGCGGAGCGCTTCGGGCTCTCGCAGCTGCACCAGCTGCGCGGGCGGGTGGGGCGCGGCTCGGAGCGCTCCTTCTGCTTCCTCATCGGGGCCGCCTGGAAGAACGACGCCGCCTACCAGCGGCTCAGCGTGATGGGACAGACCAACGACGGCTTCGTCATCGCCGAGAAGGACCTGGAGATCCGCGGGCCGGGCGAGTTCCTGGGCACCCGGCAGGCCGGCGTTCCGGGGCTCGTCGTGGCCAACCTGATGCGTGATCAGGACCTTCTGCAGCTCGCCCGCGAGGAGGCGCGCAGGTTGGTGGACGCGGACCCGGGCCTTGAGCGGACAGAGCACGCCGCGTTGCGCCGCGCCCTCGACGAGCGCTGGGAGGGCAAGCTCGGGCTGGCGAGGGTAGGGTAGGTGAACCCATGGACGCCATCGACCTCGTCGGCACGTTGCGTGCCCAGGGCATCCACGACGAGCGCGTGCTGCGCGCCATCGCCGAGGTGCCGCGTCACCGGTTCGTCCCGGCGGAGTATGCGGAGCTCGCTTGGGACGATCGTCCGCTCCCCATCGGCCATGGACAGACCATCAGCCAGCCGTTCGTCGTGGCCTTCATGATCCAGGCGCTGGGGCTCGGGGAGGGCGCGCGCGTCCTCGACGTAGGGACGGGCTCCGGCTACCAGGCCGCGGTGCTCGCGCGAGTCTGCCGCGAGGTCTACACCATCGAGATCGTCGCGCCCTTGCTGGAGCTGGCGCGGGAGCGCTTTACGCTGCTGGGTCTGACCAACGTGCAGTCGCGCCTCGGCGACGGGTGGGGCGGCTGGCCCGAGGCCGCGTCGTTCGACGGCCTCGTCAGCGCCTCAGCGGCGCCGCGCGTCCCCGAGCCGCTGGTCGCTCAGCTCGCGCACGGGGCGAGGCTCGTCCTGCCGGTGGGCGAAGAGGAGCAGCGTCTGGTCGTCGTCCGCCGCAGCCTGGACGGAGTCGCCGAGGTTGAGCTGAGCCTGCCGGTGCACTTCGTGCGCATGACCGGCGAGGCCGAGCGGCCTTGAGGCGGGAAGGGGGCGATCCTGCTGATAGAAGGGAGGTTTGACGGGCCAGGAGCGCGCTCCTAGAGTGGCCGCATGATCGTCTGCCCGCTGTGCGAGAACCCGCAGGCGCAGGGCGATACCTGCGACGTGTGTGGCAGGCGGCTCCTGTTCGCGCCGCCAACGACCGAGCAATACCCCTTGCTGCAGGAGCTCGAGCTCACCGCCATCGAGAGCGCGGGCGCGGCGTCTGCGGTCCAGGCTCAGCCGATGGCCGAGCTCGAGCGGCACCGCGCCGACGCGGTCCAGGTCTTGGCCCAGGCCATCCCCGACTTCGAGCGGACTCCGCTGGCCGGGGCCGGCGAGGCCGCC
>JACRCT010000177.1 GCA_016218885.1 Deltaproteobacteria bacterium
GTTCGTGCAGGGTCTGCCACGGGACTTGGGAATCCGGTCACCCCGAGCGGAGCGCCCGCAGCTTCATCGCGGGCGCGGAGTCGAGGGGCCCTCGACTTCGGCCTCGCAAGCTCGGCCTCCGCTCGGGCTGACCGGATCCCAATTTCGTCTGCAGACTGGCACCTTGAGAGACATGGGGCACTTGCAGCGAACGCTGCGTATTCCCGCATGAACTCTGGGGCTAGGCGATGCGCGCGAAGGCTTCCTTCAATCGCGCCACGCGCTCGCGCTCCACCGGGTTTCTCCAGTCGCCGCCCTGCTTGATCCAGGTCCCGACGACCACCGCGTCGCAGAGGGCCGCCAGGGCCTGGGCTTGGTCCGGCTCCACGCCCGAGCCCACGACCACGGGAGTCTCGGGGACGGCCTCACGCACCGCGCGGACGTGCTCCAGGCTCGCGGGGCTGCCGGTGGAGACGCCGGTGACGATGACCGCGTCGGCGCCGCAGAACACCGAGCCGCGCGCGAATTCGCCGATGTCGACGTCCGCAGTCGCCGCGTGGGCCGAGTGCTTCTTCTTCACGTCGGCCCACACCTTCACCTGCCCCGCCCCCAGCGCCGCGCGGGTCCGCAGCAGGGGCCCGGCGCTCGCCTGGATCCAGCCCTCGTCGGCGACATGCCCATAGGCGAAGGCCTCGACGCGCACGAACGAGAGCCCGGCGGAGATCGCCACGCCCAGCGCCTCGCGATTGGCGCCCGCCAGGATCTGCACTCCCGCCGGTAGGCCTGCCTCGCGCACCGCTGCACGGGCCAGCACCGCTGCCGCTGCCACCGTCTCGGGATCGACGTGGGCATTGAGATAGGGAAGGTCCCCCATGTTCTCGATGAGGATGGCGTCCGCGCCCCCTTCCTTGAGCGCGCGCGCGTCACCCAGCGCCCGGTCCTCGATCTCGGCCATCGAGCCTTTCCAGCCTGGCGAGCCAGGCAGCGGCAGCAGGTGGACCATGCCCACCAAGGCACAACGCGGAGAGAAGAGCCGTCCCATGAGCACCTCGAGCTGGAAGACCATGCAGGCCGTAGCAGAGACACCGGCACTTCGCCAGATATGCCTGGAGCTCACAACTGTGGCGCGCGCGTCGGAGCGGCCGCGGCCCAGACTGCATCCACCAGGGCGCCCAGAGAGACCGTCATTCCCAGGTGGAACTTCGTCCAGCGACGGTTGCTTGGCACGCTTAGATGAAGCTCGGGAAAGACATCGAAGTCGTCATTGCTGACGGCCAGCCGCAGAGCCAAGGCCTCAAGGGCCTGCCACTCGAGCGAAGCTCCATATCCATAGTCGTAGCGCCTTGCCGGGCCTTCTGCTTCGGACACGTAGGGTGCACTCGGGAGGCCGTGGAGGAACGCCATCCGCCAGGAGAAGGCGGCCTCTAACGTCAGGGACCGATGGGGCTTGAAGCGAAGCGCGGGCCCGTGCGCCATCGTCCCCCAGCTGGTGCGGGGTCCTCCGGAGCTGCAGGGGCCAAAAAGACCTCCTTTGCATTGGGTGGTGTACGCGAAGAAGGTGAATACGAAGCGCCCCCGATATCCCAGGATCAGACCGGCGAGGAGCGGAAGCTCGCGGGTGAGCTCGAGAGAAGGACCGGCGCCTGCCTGCAACGAAGCGCTCTCTGCAAGCCTGGACATCGGGAGAAAGAGCAGAGGGCCTCCTGCAACCCGAACCCCCGTGAATCCCTCGGTGACCGCCAGGGTCGCGCTCAGCCAGAGGTCGCTGAAGACAATGTCGGTGTCAGGCTTGTGATTGCCGTCCCCCCACCTCTCCCGCTCCTGCTCCAAGGTCAAGCCAGCCTTGAAGGCGAACCAATCTCCGACTTCGACTTCCGGAGCCAGCGCCAGCCGGTGCCCCAGAGTAAGCCCAGAGTCGTCCCAGTCGTTGGTCCAGCGGGTGAGGAAGAGGCCGTGGACTATCTTGGCATCCCACCGCCACGCCCTCGTCGTTGCCTGGACCTCCTCTGCCTCGGCCGCGGCCTGCGATGCCCCAAGGAGCATGGCCGCCGCCGTGGCGATTATCGCCACAGTTTTCGCGCGCATTCACCGCCTCCCAGCCACGAGCGCGGCACACTAGCCGGCTGCTCCCTTGGACGGAAGCTCAAACACTGAAGGTGCACCTGCGCCCCTCATGGTTCTCTTCCCTCCGAGGAGGTTCCCCGACCCGCCAGACCCAGGAGCCCCTCTGACGGCAGGCGAGCGCTGCCTCCTTTCGGCGTTTCGGACGGTGCCACACTTCCAGCAGTAGCAAGGAGCGACCATGGCCGACGTCGAGATGTCCCCCGCCAACCTCATCCTCCAGGCGCTCCACGCCATCCGGCAGGAACTGCAAGGGACCAACGCACGGATTGACCAGACCAACACGCGACTGGATCTGACCCGGCAAGAGCTCTCGGGTCGCCTCGACCAGACCAACGAGCGTCTGGACCTGACCAACGAGCGCCTGGACCAGACCATTGAGCGTCTCGACCAACTGCGCGTCTTCACGGTCCAGAAGCTCACCGACCTCAACGCCAAGGTCGACAGCCTGGGCGAGCGCATGGGTGCTCTCGGCGCGCGGCTCGAGAATGCCCTCACGGGTCAGCTCGGCCAGGACGTGCGCGACCTCAAGATGCGGGTGCTGCACGTCGAAGAAAGGCTGTCCTCGCTCGGCGCCCACGAGGGCTCCCCGCCCTACGGCACCAAGCCGGCATCCGGAGAGAAATAGTCTGCCCCGGCACCGAATGCGGAGGATTCGCGGCGAGCGCTGAATCGGCTTGGGCGCCTCGCTCGTTCTCAGTGCCTGCGAGCGGCTATCGAGGGCCTGGACTGCCGCGGCCCTCAGGGTTGTTGGCCACCGTGCGGGGGCCGCCTACTGCTAAAGCCTCAGCGCTTCCGGCGCGCCGCGAGGACGAGGGGCAAGGCCCCCAGAAAGGTCGGCACGGGCATCCGCTCCCGCTGAACAGCCGCAGCCGTCTTCGCGGCCGAGGGCAGACCTCCTGGAGTGGCCACCCACGCCGCGAGCGCGACCACCCGGAGTTCTTATCGATAAGAACTCCCGAGCCCCAACTACCCGTGATCACTGGATCTGCCTCTTCGTCAGGGCGGCCTTTGGTCCGGTTTTCGAATTCGGAGCCTGGCCCCGGTTTTCGAATTTGGAACCTGGCCCCGGTTTTCCCTCAGCGGCCCGTAGTCGCCGCCGGAATGGGAGCCTCGCTCGTTCCCGGCGCCGGATCGGTCCTAAACAGGCCCGAGACGTACGAGACCAGCACCACCGCGCACAGGCCCACCGTCATGCCCGCGCCGATGCGGGTCATGGGCAGCACGCCGGTGAAGAGCAGCGTGGCGCCGCTGGCAGCCAAGCCCAGGAGGAAGCTCGCCGGGTAGCGTCGCGAATAGCCATGCGCTCGCGCCACCCACCCCGCGGTGAGGAACCCCAGCATCGGCGGCATCAGGTAGAGCGTCGCCGAGCCCGCATCGACCTGCAGCCCCGCGATGCGGCAAATCGCCAGGGTGATGGCCGTCGCCAGCGCGCTCTCCAGCAGCCCGCGCACGACCTTGCGGTGGCCGCACTGCAGCGCGTACGAGAGCAGGCCGCCGATTCCCAGCAGCGTGGCGATGGCCCACCACAGCCCGCCCTGCAGAGTCTTTTCGATCTTGTCGGCCACGGCCGGCATGCCGCTGACCTGGATGGGTACCTCGGCGGCCGCCTTGGGATGAGGATCGAGCAGATCGGCGACGACGCCGGTGGCGCGAACCTGGAACCCGGACGGGACGTCCGTCTTGCCCTCCCATAGCCGCTGGGCGAGCAGCAGGCTGCGCGTGGTGAGCCGCAGGTCCTTGTCCCGCGCGAGCAGGGTATCCACGAAGTCGGCGGTCATGCCTCCCTCGACCAACGTGGGGATCGCCGCCGCCGCCTCGCTCAGGCGCGCCTTGCGCTCCGCCTCGTTGCCGGCGAGGGCAGTGGCGATCTTCGCCCACTCGCCTTCCTTGGGCTGGTAGGGCGAATCCAGCGAGCCCAGGAACACCTGCAGCCGCGCGACGACCCGCTCATCGACGGCCTTGGCGTCTTCCCCTTGGAGCTCGGCCGCCGCCGCCGCGAGCACCGCGTCGATCCGCTCTGCCGGGACGTCCACCTTGAAGCGACGCGCGAGCGCCGCCAGTCGCAGGCGCGCCCCTTCCCGGCCGACCTCCGCGGACTCCCGGACCGCCGCCCGCGCTGCCTCCAGAATCTCCGCCATCGGGCGGGTCGGCTTCGAGGGCACCCGCAGCACCGCCATGGCCTCGTCCCGCTTGTCGGAGACGAGGTTCTTCACATCGGTGCTGCCTTCCAGGAAGAACCACAGGTTGTCGAGCGATTGCTTGTCCGGAGGGATGCGATGGACGCTGCCAAAACCCTTGCTCAGAAAGCCCAGCACCTGCGCCACCGAGCGCACGTCTCCGAACGCCCCCGAGCCCTCGAGCAGGTCGGTCAGGCGCAGCAGACGCGCGGCGGTGGAGGGGTCCCGCAGGTCACCCTGGAAGCCGATCTGAATGACATCGGTTCCGCCGAAGCGCTGGTCGAAAAACCCCAGCGCCAGTCCCACCTCGTCGCGCGGCGAGAACATCGTCTGCGGCGTGATGAGGAAGCGCGCTCCCGAGGCGACGTAGCCCACCGCCACCAGGGCGGCGAGCGCGATGGCCAACCCCGGGTTGGTCCGGAAATGTCGCCGGGGAGGAGCATCGGGTCGCA
>JACRCT010000146.1 GCA_016218885.1 Deltaproteobacteria bacterium
CCGAAGCTCGCCCGGATCGAGAACGAGCGACGAGCGAGACTACTTCTTGTCGTCGGCCGACTTCAGGGGGGTGACGTTGCCCTTGCCCAGGTTCTCCATCTTGCAGGCGCCCTCGAAGATGACGCCCTTCTCGATGATGAGCGACGGGGTCTCGATGTTCCCCTTCACCTTGGCGTTGGCCTTGAGCTCGACCACCTGCACCGCCTTGATGTTGCCGACTATCTCCCCGTAGACGACGACCGAGCCCGCGCTGATCTCCGCGTGGATCTTCGCGCTGTCGTCGACCTGGAGGCGGTCCTTGGAGAAGATCTCGCCGTTGAACTTGCCGGCGATGCGGACCTCGCCCTCGAAGGTCAGCTTGCCTTCGAACTCGGTCCCGCGGCCGAGCACCGCGTTCACCTCGCCGCCGCGCGCCGGCTCATCGTCCCGCTTCAGCATCGCCATGGAAGTCTCCTTGCTGCTCGCCGAGGGTTTCTCGGAGGCCGCTGCCTCCGGTGCGGCCTGCTGCGCCTGCGCAGGCTCCGCCTTCTTGCCGAAAAGTCCCATCGCCTTCGCCTCTCTCGCCAGCGCTCCCGCGCCGCTCCCCGTCGGGAAGAACCCCTCTGGGACGACCTCGCTGGGACAACGACCCGCGTCCGAAAACCTTCCCGCTCGGACCGCGGCGGGAGACTAAGCCTCGCGCGGTCGCGCTCGCAAGACTTCTTCAGCGCCGGTTGGGCACCAGCCTGTCGAGCAGTCGGTCGAGGTCGTCGTAGGAGTAGAAGTCCAGCTCCAGCCTCCCCTTCCCGCCCTTGTCGATGATGCGCGCCTTGGTCCCGAGCGACCGCTGAATCTGCTCGACCAGGCTGCGCACCTGGGCGCTCTGCTCCTTCTTCCGCTCGCGCGCGTTGGTGCCGCCGGGCGCCTTCAGCCGGCGGACCAGGTGCTCGGTGTCCCGGACGGAGAGCTTCTTGCCGACCACCTCGTGCGCCGCCTTGCGCATCGACTCGGCGTCGGCCAGCCCGAGCAGCGCCCGCGCGTGGCCCATGTTGAGCGCCCCGCCCACCAGCGCCGTCTTGATCTCCTTGGGCAGGTTCAGCAGCCGCAGCGCGTTCGCCACCGACGAGCGATCCTTGCCCACCCGCGTGGCCACCGACTCCTGCGTGAGCCCGTGCTCGTCGATCAGCCGCTTGTAGCCCTCGGCCTCCTCGATGGGGTTCAGGTCCTCCCGCTGCAGGTTCTCGATGAGGGCGATCTCGAAGGCCTCCTTGTCGGAGGCCTCGCGGACGATGGCCGGGACCTCCTTGAGGCCCGCGAGCTGGGCCGCCCGCCAGCGGCGCTCGCCGGCGATGATGCGGTACCGCCCCGAGTCCTTGCGCACCAGGATGGGCTGCACGATCCCCTTGCTGCGGATGGAGCTGGCCAGCTCCTCGAGCGCGGCGGAGTCGAAGTGCTGCCGCGGCTGGCGGTCGTCGCGCTCGAGGTCCTCGATGGGCAGCGCCAGCACCTGCGGCCGTCCGGCGGCGCCGCGCTCGGGCGGCTGCGTCCCCGGGATGAGCGCAGACAGCCCCCGGCCCAGCGCCGTGCGCTTCTGCTGCCCTTTGTCCTGGCTCATCGCGGTCCCCATCGGCTCCGACCTCTGCGACGCACGAGACGACGCCCCGCTCCGG
Source organism: Deltaproteobacteria bacterium (assembly GCA_016218885.1). Lineage (GTDB taxonomy): Bacteria > Myxococcota > Myxococcia > Myxococcales > UBA5297 > JACRCT01. The sequence continues at coordinate 1,650 of JACRCT010000146.1, forward strand.
CCGTGCGCGCCGGAGACGGGCTCCCTGGTTCCGCCGCTCAGGCTGCGCGGCTTCGCTTCTGGATCTCCCTCGCCAGCGAGAGGTACGCCTCGCTGCCCTTGGACCGGAGGTCGTACAGGACGATGGGCTTGCCGAAGCTCGGGCACTCGGAGAGCCTCACGTTGCGCGGGATGACGGTGTCGAAGACGCGATCCTGGAAGTGCTTGCGCGCCTCCTCGGCCACCTGGTGCGAGATGGAGATGCGCGCGTCGAACATGGTCAGCAACACGCCCTCGAGCTCGAGGTGCGGGTTGAGGCTCTGCTTCACCAGCTCCACCGTGTTCACCAGCTCGCTGATGCCCTCGAGCGCGAAGTACTCGCACTGCAGCGGGATGAGCACCGCGTCGGAGGCCACCAGCGCGTTCACGGTGAGCAGGCTCAGGGCCGGCGGGCAGTCGATGAGGATGAACTCGTACTTGTTGCGGACCTTCTTGAGCGCCTCCTTGAGGCGGTACTCGCGGTTCTTCAGCGAGACCAGCTCGACCTCGGCGCCGGCCAGGTTGCGGTTGGCGGGGAGGACGTCGAGGAACTTCAGGTCGCTCTTGCAGATGACCTCGCTGGCCTCGGCGTCGCCGAGCAGCACGTCGTAGATGGTCTTCTCGAGATCGCGGGTGGGGACCCCGAGCCCGCTGCCGGCGTTGCCCTGGGGATCGATGTCGACCAGCAGGGTCTTCCGCTCGGCCGAGGCCAGGCTGGCCCCAAGGTTGATGGCGGTGGTGGTCTTCCCGACGCCGCCCTTCTGGTTGGAGATCGAAAGGATGCGGCCCATTTCCAAACCTTCCAGGCGAGAGGTGAGGTCTCGTACCACGCACCCCGGACACCGGCAACCACTCGACCCCGAGCCGATCGCGCCCTCGGCCAGCCATGACGTGACATGTGTGGTCACGGGATCGTTCCACGTGGAACATCTCGGCCCCGGGACCGTCGACCTCGCAACTCTTCCCGTCGCGGACACGCCGATGACGCCCGGCGCCTGAGCCCGCTGCTAGAACGGCGAACAGTCAGAACCGTCTGCCCGGTCAGCCTGAGCGGAGGTCGCGCGAAGCCGAGACCGAAGTCGAAGGCCCTACCGCCGCCGGACTCCAAACTGACTGGCGAGCCGCCGAGATCAGCGGCCACCGGCGCGAGGGGACCGCGTCCTGAGCGAGCCGTCAGGCGGTCTGGAAGACCACGAGGCGCCGGCGGGCGCCGGACCTGGGCAGCACGTACTCGATGGTCTCGGCCCGCTGGATCCCGGGAACCTCGCCGACCTGGGTCTCGGCCCCGACCATCGCGATGACCCGTCCCGCCGGCACCAGGTAGTGCGCGGCCAGCGGCACGAACGCGCCGGGCTCCATGAACGCCCGGGCGATCACCGCGTCGCACCGCGGCAGCCTCTCGCTGTCGGGGTCGCCTCCCGCGCGGACCTGCATGGCGCGCGCGTTGGGGAGGCCGAGCGAGGCGATGGCCGCCTTCAGGAAGCCCACCTTCTTCCCCACCGTCTCGACCAGGGTGAACTGGACTCCCGGCCGGACGATGGCCAGCGGGATCGAGGGGAGCCCTCCGCCCGCCCCGAGCTCGATGACCGACCTGGCCGAGCCGAGCGCCAGCGCCGCGGCGAGCGAGTCGAGCAGGTGCTGCTCCACCGCGACCGCCGGGTCGGTGATGGCGGTGAGGTTTACCTTCCGGTTCCAGAGCAGCAGCTGGTCCAGGTAGACGCCGAGCTTCCCGGCCTCCTGCTCGGAGACGGGGACGCCGAGCGTTCTCGCCTCGGCCACGAGCCAGTCTGTCAGGATCTTTTCCACAAGGTGTTCCACGTGGACCTTCGCCAAGGGCTTGATTCGAGACGGGTTCGGGGCACGAAAACGCTCGTCCACACCTTATCCACAGCCTCGGCGTCCTACCAGCGCGGCGAGGAGCCCCACGGCCGCAGGGGTCATCCCTGGGATGCGCGCCGCCTGGCCCAAGGTCCGCGGCCGGACCGACGAGAGGCGCTCGACGACCTCGCGGGAGAAGCCCTTGAGCTCCTGGTAGGCGAGGTCCTCGGGGATGGTCAGCGCCTCCATCGCCTTGGCGCGCTGGACCCAGGCCTCCTGCCGTTCGACGTAGCCCTGGTAGCGGACCTCGAGCTCGACCTCGTCGGCGAGGTCCCGCGGCAGGTCCGGCCGTCCCGGATCCGCCGCCGCCAGCCGTTGGTAGTCGAGCTCCGACCGGCGGAGCAGCCCCGCCAGCGAGGTCGGCACCCGCGGCGGCGTCCAGGCCCGGGCCTCGAAGTCCGCGCGCACGGCGAGGGTCGGGTTGAGCACGGTCGCCTCGAGCCGCTGCTTCTCCCGCGCGATGGTCCGGCGCTTCTCCTCCGACCGCTCCAGCTCCCCGGCGGTGACGAGCCCGAGCTTCGCGCCCACCGCCGCCAGCCGCAGGTCCGCGTTGTCCTCGCGCAGGAGCAGCCTGTGCTCGGCGCGCGAGGTGAAGATGCGGTAGGGCTCGTCGACGCCGCGGGTCACCAGGTCGTCCACCAGCACGCCCATCAGCGCCTCGCTCCTCGCGAGCTGGAGCGGCGGCCCTCCGCGGATCCTCTGCGCGGCGTTCACCCCAGCCCAGAACCCCTGCACGGCTGCTTCCTCGTAGCCGGAGGTCCAGTTGAGCTGACCGGCCAGGAACAGGCCCTCTATCCTCCTGGTCTCGAGCGTCGGCTCGAGCTGCGTGGGCGGGACGAAGTCGTACTCGACCGCGTAGCCGGGCAGCAGCACCTCGACCTGCTCGAGGCCCTCGATCGTCCGGAGGAGCTCGAGCTGCACCTCGGCTGGCAGGCTGGTGGAGAGACCGGCGGGGTAGACGACGTCGGTGTCGAGGCCGTCGGGCTCCAGGAAGACCTGGTGCCGGTCGCGGTGCGCGAAGCGGACGACCTTGTCCTCGAGGCTCGGGCAGTACCTGGGCCCGGTCCCGACGATCTCCCCGGCGAAGAGCGGCGATCGGCTGAGGTTGGCGCGGACGACGGCATGGGTGCGGTCGGTGGTGTGGGTGATGGCGCAGGGCAGCTGACGCAAGGTGGGGAAGCCGGAGTCCAACCCGGTGGAGAAGGAGAACGGCCGCGGGGCCCGGTCGGGGAGCTGCTCCTCGGTGCGGGAGTAGTCGATGGTGCGGCGATCGAGCCGGGCGGGCGTGCCGGTCTTGAACCTCCCCAGCTCGAAGCCGAGGCCGCGCAGCGACTCACTCAGGCCGACCGCGGCGACGTCACCCTCCCTTCCGCCGACCACCTTCTCGGCCCCCACGTGCATGAGCCCGTGGAGGAACGTCCCGGTCGTGAGGACCACTGCGCTCGCGAGGCGCTCCTCGCCGTCTGCACGCACCCCGACCACGCGCCCGGCGTCCGACAGGACGGCCGTCACCTGGCCCTCGGCGAGATCCAGGCCTGGCTGCGCCCGCAGGCGGCGCGCCAGCTCGAGCGCGTAGAGCCGCCGGTCGCAGAGCGCCCGGCGTGCCCGGACCGCGGGGCCCTTGCTCTCGTTGAGCCGGCGGAAGTGGGTGCCGGTGGCGTCTGCCACCTTTCCCATCTCGCCGCCGAGCGCGTCGAGCTCGCGGACCAGCTGGCCCTTGCCCGTGCCGCCGATCGCCGGGTTGCAGCTCATCAACCCGATCCGATCGGCGCGGAGCGTGATGCCCAGGACCCTGAGCCCCATGCGCGCGGCGGCCAGCGCGGCCTCACAGCCCGCGTGGCCCAGCCCGACGACGATGAGATCGTGCCCGCTCGACATCCCGACTCGCTTCGCACACCACCCGCTCGCGGCGCAACCGCGGATTTATTGGCTGGCTAGCCAATTTTCCTACTTGCCGATGCAGAAG
>JACRCT010000147.1 GCA_016218885.1 Deltaproteobacteria bacterium
TCGTCGAGTGCCTGGGTCACCTGCTTGAGGGACTCCTCGGCCTCCTTCACCTCGGCGTTGCCAAGCCGGCCGAGCTGGGCCTGGAAGCCGGCCCACTTCTTCCGGGCCTCCTCGACCATGGTCTTGGCGGCCAGCACCTCGAGCACGAGCTTGCGCAGGACGATCTGCGCCTCGCCCTCGGCGACCCGCTTGCGGACCTCGCCGTCGTAGAAGGCGTAGTCCTTGTCGATCCTGGTGACCGCGGAGCCCTCGTCGAGCGCCTTGGCGATCTGCTGGAGCGTCTCCTCGGCCTCCTTGATCTGCTCCTCGCCAATGCGCCCGAGCCGGGCCTGGAAGCCGGCCCACTTCTTCCGGGCCTCCTCGACCTTGGCCTTGGCGGCCTGGACCAGGAGCCCCACCTTGCTCTTGGCGATCTGGGCCACGCCCTCGGTGACGCGCTTGCGGACCTCGCTGGCATAGGAGGCGTAGTCGCTGTCGATCTTGGTGACCGCGTTGCCCTCGTCGAGCGCCTTGGCGATCTCCATGAGGGAGGTCTCGGCCTCCTTGAGCTGCTCTTCGCCGAGGCGGCCGAGCTGGGCCTGGAAGCCGGCCCACCTCTTCCGGGCCTCCTCGACCTTGGCCTTGGCGGCCAGGACGTCGATCTCCACCTTGCGGCGCGCGAGCTGGGCCTCGCCCTCGCGCACGCGCTTGCGGACCTCGACGGCGTACACCGCGTACTCGCGGTCCTTCTTGGTCAGGGCCGTCCCCTCGTCCAGCGCCGCCAGGACCTGCTTGAGTGCGGCCTCGAGCTCGGTGACCTGCTCCTTGCCCAGCGTCTGCAGCCGCATCAGCCCGGTGGTTCTCTTGCGGGCCTCCTCCACCCTGGCGCGCTGGCGCTGCAGGTCGAGCCCCAGGCGGCGCTTCTCGAGGTTGGCGCGCCCGGAGCGCAGCAGCTCGCGCGCGTCGGCGACCTGGGCGGCGATGGCCGGGTCCGGCCTCTGCAGCGGCACGAGCGTCTTCTCCAGGGTGGCCAGCGCGGCGGTGGCGGCGTCGAGCTGCTCCGCGGTCGGCGCCCTGCCGTCGACGGGCCGGAGCGCGGCGGTGGCCGCCTTGACCACTGAGTCGAGGCTGCGCCGCGCGAGCTCTCCCTCGACGTCGTTGAGGGTCTTCTGCACCTCGGCCAGGTACTGGGCGAAGACCTGGCTGCGGGCCGCCTGCGGCTGGAACTCCTCGAGCAGCTTGCGGACGATGATCGCCGCGGTGCGCGCCTCGGCGAGCTGGTCGGCAGTGGCAGTGCGGGCGCGGATGGCCGTGCCCGCCTCCTTGAGGTCCTTGTGCGAAGGCTCGATCTCCGCCTTGAGCCGCTCCGCTCGAGAGGTGCTCCAGAGGTCGTCCGCCTTCTTCTTGGACTGCGAGAGCTCGGCCCGCGCCTTCTCGGCGTCGGCGCGGTAGCCCTTGTCCTTGTCCTCCAGGGCCTTGCCCTCGTCCAGGCGCTTGGCCAGCGTGGCGGACGCCTTGTCGGCGCTCTCGAAGTCGGCGTCGGTCGAGCCCTTGGAGAGCGCGCCCACCGAGCTCGCCAGCGCCCGCCGGCTCTCCTCGAGCGCGGCGCGCTGCTTCTCGACGGTCAGCTGCGTCACCCGCTCGTCGAGGGCCTTCTCGGTCTTCGAGAAGGCGGCCTCGGTGTCGGCCACGAACCTGCCGAACTTCTCATCCTGGCCGACGAACTCGCGGGCGGTGTCCAGGGCCTTGCGCAGCGCCGCGGCGGCGGCCCGGGCGTCGGCGAAGTCCTTCTCGCCGGGGTCCTTGCCGGCCACGCGCGCCGCCTTCTCGCTCAGCGTCGCCGCCGCGGCCTCGAGGGTGCGGCGCCCCTCGTGGATGTGGACCTTGGCGCGACGCTCCTGCACGAACTCGCGCTGCGTGCGCAGCTCCTTGCGCGCCACCAGGGCCGAGCGGGCGAACTCGAGGTCCTCGGTCTCGAAGGCGGCCCCGGCGTCGATGGCGTCCTTGAGCGCCTTCACCGCTTCGTGGGCGGCGTCGAGATCGGCCGTCGCGGGCGGGTCCTTCTCGATGAGCTGGACGGCCTTGGCCAGGTTGGTGCGCGCGGCCTCGAGCTTCTGGCGGGCGGCTTGGAGGTCCGCAGCGGACGCGCTGGTGGAGAGGAGGAGGCAGATGCAGACGACGAGCGGGGCGGAGACGGGTTTCATGGCGCCGATGCTAGCCAAGGTTGGACTCGTTCGGATACCAACCTCTACAGATCCGGCCGCCGCTCGGGCACATGGTGAACGACCGGCCGGGCGCCCGACCGGCCAGATCCGTCGTGCTGGGCCCCCTGTCGGGCGCACTGGCGGGAGGCCGCCAGACGCCAAATCGCCGGCCATATGGAGCAGGTAGAGGGTCCACGGCTCGCGCTCGCCCACTTATCCGAGCCATCAGTCAGCCGGGCGCTTGGCACCCCTCTCGAGGATTGCGAGGTCGAAGAAGTCGGGGTTCCAGGTGCCGGTCATTCCCCTGGCCGCTCCTCTCCCGGGCGGAACACCTTGGAGGGCCATTCGGAGCGCGGTAGCCGCGGCGGCACGCCACCCGCCAGGGAGTAGGCCTCCCAAGTCAGCTCCATGACCGCGTCCCAGGCCGCTTGGCCGCTCAGATCGGCCAGCGCCTCGGCCGCGTCTCGCAACGTGGTCTTGGCACTCGGCCAGCTGGCACGCGCTGCCGCTCTCTCGGCGGGGGTCGACATAGTCGGATTCTAGCTCGGCCGGTACGGAGAGGCCTTCCTGGATCTCCCGTGCGAGGCCTCGCATGTCCACCAGAACGATCGCCAAGGGCTGGAGCGCCTGTGCAGGTCGAGGCGCTCGCCGACCCATCGCTCTGTCCCGGCTCCAGAAGCTCGCCGACGGATGCTACTCCTACGCGCTCGAGTTACCCGCTCCCGAACGGCAGCGGCCACCTGCGGCTCTCCGGCCAGCAGATGATCGGAAGCATCGCGTTGCTCATCCCTCGCGAGAGCACCTCTTGCGCTTCTGGTCGAATCAAGGATGGGCTTCCGGCGAGGGCCCCCGAGGCGCCGACCATGGGGACCGGGACAGAGGGGGCGGACGCCCCCTGGGCCCCAGCCGCCACGAGCCCGCACAGCAGGTAGAAGAACACGAAGCGCAGGCGCCCCATGGAGTCCTCGACGTTGTTGCCGAACAGCCACAGGAAGAGCGCGGTGCCGAGCAGGTGCATCCAGCTGCCGTGGAGGAACATCGAGGTCAGCGGGGTCAGCCAGCTGATCGCTTGCCGGTCGACGGCGCAGAAGAGCCCCGACCCCAAGGGGACCGCGGTTCCGCCGAAACCTCGCAATGGCGAGTACCATTGTCTTCGCTGCGGGGCGACCGGTGGTTTCTTCGCCCGTGCCGCTTCTCGATCCAATGGACCCACGCAACGAATCCTGTGACCGACGCTCATGGTGAATCGATGAAACGCTCGTATTCCTTCGCAGCGGCGCTCCTCTTCGCCGGCTGCGCAACCCCAGGTGCTTCGTCCAGCCCCCAGGCTTCGTCGCAATCGAGCGAGGCGATGACGGGGGCCCAGGCGCCGGCCGACGCAGCGTCAGGCCCGGTGGCCCTGGGGCTCGGCGCTCAGCCAGGAGAGGCCGGCGTGGTCGCTCGAGGCCAGGCAGCGAGCGCTGCCGAGCCGATGCCCAGGAAGAACCCGGGCGCGGTCAAGGTCGAGTTCTACGTAATGTCCCAATGCCCCTTCGGCGTGAACGTCATGAACAAGGTGAAGGGAGTCGTCGATCGGCTCGGCCCCGACATCGACTTCACTCTCGACTTCATCGGAACCGTGAGCGAGGACGGCACGCCCTCGTCGATGCACGGCCCGGACGAAGTGCTCGGCGACATCGCCCAGCTCTGCGCCGCCCGATACGCGCCCAGCAAGTACCTGGACCTGATCGTCTGCCAGAACCACAACGTCCACGAGGTGGCCTCCAACTGGGAGGCATGCGCGCAGACGAACGGGTTGCCAGTGGAGAGCATCAAGGCCTGCGTCTCCGGGCCCGAGGGGCGGCAGTTGGTGGCCGAGTCCTTCCAGCGCTCGAAGGACCGAGGCGCGCGCGGCAGCCCGACGATGTTCGTGAATGGCGTCCCCTATTCGGGCAGGCGCAGCGCCTCCGCGTTCCTCAGGAGCTTCTGCGGCACCTTCGTCCAGGGAAGGCCGGTGGTGTGCTCGGATCTCCCGAGTGCGCCCGAGGTCCGTGTCACCATCCTCTCCGACAAGCGCTGCGAGGGCTGCGAGCCGACGCGCTGGGACAAGATGCTCAGGGCTCGCCTGGAGAACCCGGTCTTCAAGTCGCTCGATTACGCGGAGGCCGAAGCCAGGGCGCTCTACCGGTCTCTGGGAGATCCGCGCGCCGCCTTGCCTCTGGTGCTCTTCGACTCCTCGCTCGACTCCGACCAGGAGGCCGCAGGGCTGCTCAGGGCCCACCTGCGGCCGCTCGGCGCCTATCAGGCCTTGTCGACCGGTGGCTCCTGGATCCCGGCGTGCCTCGACCCGAAGGGATGCTCGCGCCAGGAGTGCAAGAACACCCTGACGTGCCGCAAGGAGGGCCCCAGGCGGCTCGAGCTCTTCGTGATGTCCCATTGCCCGTTCGGCGTTCGCGCCCTCCAGGCGATGGACGAGGTCCTTCAAGCTTTCGACAAGAAGGTCGACTTCCAGGTGCACTTCATCGGGAAGGGCACCGCGGAGAAGGGTCTGCAGTCGATGCACGGCGAGGCCGAGGTGGACGAGGACGTCCGCGAGCTCTGCACGATGAAGCACTACAAGAACTATGAGTGGATGAAGTATGTGCGCTGCCGTGGCCAGGACTTCCGCTCGACCGACTGGCAGAAGTGTGCCGTCGACGGGATCGACGCCCGGGTCATCGAGAAGTGCGCCGCAGGTGAGGGGCGCAAGCTCCTGGAGAAGGACTTCCAAATCGCCGAAGGCCTGGGCATCGGCGCTTCTCCGACCTGGGTCGCCAACGGCACGCACGAGTTCAATGCCTCCGGGGCCGAAGAGGTGAAGGCGCGCTTCTGCGGCTTCAACGGGAACCGGATCAAGGGCTGCGAGAAGACCCTCTCCGGACCGGCCACAACCAAAGGCGGGGAATGTGGCAAGTAGGTCCCTGGGCGACGGCGGCGACGCTTTGCGAGGATCTTCCGCGCTCGCTCGAGCAGCAAGGCACCACCTCGGTCAGCACCGCCCCGCGCGGCGTGCGGCGCAGGAGCGGCGCGCCGATCTCGACCAAGCACCTCCTTCTCATCTTCCTCACGATCATCGTGCCTGATTCGCAGGCGAGGGGCAGTCCCATGCAGAAGCGCACCCTCTTCTCTCCCGTCTCCGGGCAGGTCCTCCTGGGGGGCAAGCCGGTCCCGCGGCTGGAGGTCGTGCAGCGCTACGATTGGCTGTCGGTCGACGGCGGCGCGGCGCGGACCACGACCGATGCCGAGGGGCGCTTCACCTTCCCGGAAGTGAGCGTGCGCAAGCTGCGCGCGCCCAAGGACGTCCTCATCGTCCAGGAGATCGAGGTCTCCTTCCGCGAGAAGAAGATCACCCTGTGGAGCCACACCAAGCAGAGCACCACCCTCAACGCCGAGCTGGGCGGCGAGCCTCTCGTGCTGGTCGCCGACCTCGAGAGGCCCTCTCAGGAGGTGAAGCTGCCCGTCGGTGGCGACCAAATCGTGGTGTTCTCCGGGGTGGCGACGGTTCGCCATCCCTACCTCGAGCGCTGGGAGCGGGTTCGCGCCGAGGTCACCGAGGCGGGTGCAACCTGCGCTCTGGAGCGGTTCTTGACCTCCCCCGAGGGACTCGCCGGGCTGGGCGCCTTCTTCCCGACGGTGGGTGACAAGCCGGTGCGGGTGATGGGGATCGCGAAGGTCGCCGACGTTCAGCCCACCGAGGGAGCCCTCTTCGTCCAGGAGAAGGGCGGTGGCTTCGCCTATGCCGCGCGAGAGGAACCCCGCTTCGTCGGCTTCCAGACCCGCGCCCAGGTCGTGGTGAAGCTCGACTCCGGCGAGGAGGTGCCCACCACCTTCTTCACCAGGGCGATGTACCTGCCCCTCGACGAGGCCGGCAAGCCGGCCTACGAGGCGCGGTTGGGAGACCAATGGGAGGTGGACGCCCGCAGCTACGTCCGCAAGCGCACCGAGGCGGTCCTCGTCCCCGTGCGGGTGGCGGCCCTGGTGCGCGCTCGCCTGCAGGAGGCACCGGACGAGGGATTTCTCGAAGCCTTCGGCGCCAAGCCCGGGACGGAGGGCCCCGTCGTCGAGGCCGTGGAGGTCGGGGAGATGCGGGTCGAGGGGAGCAAAGACGGCTGGGCGACGCTGTGGGTACGTGGCGAGGTCCAGGTCCGAATCTCCGAGCGCGAGGCGCGCCACCGCTTCGAGGGCCACCTCTCGGTGCAGCTCGCCTCCTTGGCGGACCCCGAATACCGGCCGGCAGCGGAGGGGGGCCCGGCGATGTTCCGGGTTTACCGCTTCATGGTCACCCTGAAGACGGACAAGGCGGTCTACGCGCCCGGCGAGAAGACCGTCCTCGAGTTTCGGGTCGAGAACCTCATGGACACCCCTCAACAATTCCTCAAGTGGCACACGCCGTTCGAGGGCTTCGCGAACGACTTCCTCGAGGTCCAGCCGGTCGGCGTGGCCGAGCGCGTGGCCTACCACGGGGTGCTCGTCTCGCGGGGGCCGCCCCGCTCGGAGAGCTACCTCGCGCTCGGTCCTCGGGAGGCGGCCACCAGCACGATCGAGATCACCCAGGCCTACCCCGTCGCGGCGAAGGGCGACTACGTGATCCGCTACCGGGCCCTGGGCGGAGGCATATGGCCGGGCGAGGCCCGATTCGCAATCCGCTAGTCCCTTCGGAAGGACGCGAGAGCGCGTTCACGCGTTGGGACCCGCCTCGACCCGAAATGTGTAGACTCGGCCCGAGGATCCTTCGGAAACAAGCCCTCAAGGAGCAACAATGAAGCGCGCGGCACTCTGGATTCTCGCGACGAACCTGCTGGGCGCCTGCGGCGCGAGTTCCGAAGGCGGCTCGCCGTTGGCGACACGCGAAGCGCTGTTCGACGCGTTCGTTGCGGCGATCTGCGAGCGCGAGGCCGCCTGCTGCCCCAAGAACGAGACTGCGACCGAGTGCTCCAGCCACTTCGCCAAACTCATCGCGCCTCTCGTATCGAATCAAGCCTTCAAGATCGACGCCGAGAAGGCTGCGGCGTGCCGCGCCACGATCGCATCGACCACGTGCGACGTCGTCGGAGCCCATGGAGGAATCCTGCCTCTCGCGTTCTGCGGTCAGTTCTGGTCTGGAACGACGCCGAACGGGGCGGCTTGCGGCATCGGGGACCTATACAACGCGGTCTGGAGTGACGAGGAGTGCGCGAGCGGCTTCTGCGTCGAGCACGTCTGCACGGTGCCGGGCGGAGTGGACGCCAAATGCTCGGACACGGGCGGCTGCCTCCCTGGACAATGGTGCAACGCCGAAAGGTGTCGCCCGCGAGTCGCTAACGGCGGCGACTGCACAGACGAGTTGTGCCTCGAGGGGTTCGCCTGCAACCGCACGAGCTTCGACACGCCCACCTGCCAGCCGCTGGTGGTAATCGAGCCTGGCGCGGAGTGTGTCCCCGGCACGACGTGCCGTCTCGGCGACGAGACCTGTAGGTGCTCCGTCGAGGGTTGTCCTTACGGCACCTGCGGCGACACGTCGCACTGCAAGCAGTAGCCCGGCGGGACCTGGGGAGCCCGCGAATCGTTGTACCAATGGGGAGGGGCAGACCGAGCAGCTCGCTGCAGACGTGATCGGTTCGACCGGGAGTGGATGCCATCCTGAGCATCCGACGCTGGAATTCGGTCACCCCGAGCGTAGCGCCCGCCGCGCAGCGGTGGGAGCGAAGTCGAGGGGCCCCCTCGACTCCGGGGCTCGCAGTGCTCGCCGCTCCGCTCGGGGCGACCGGAGTCTCTCGAGTCATGTTCAGGATGGCATCCACTCCCGGTCCGACCCCGGCGCCGCACCTTCGGGCTGCGCGGCACGATCTTCTCTCTGAGGTTCGCGTGGCTGTCGAGGCCACTGTAGTAGCTGGTCTGGTGGGCTCAGACCGCGTCCCCATCAAGCCAATTCGAAGTGCAAGTTGCCCGAAACGCCCGGGCAGCGAAGGCCACGTGGTCCCGGATGGCCGACCCTTCGACGACCACCCTCGCCCAACGGGACCGCCGACTCTCTGGACCAGACTGCGTGGATCAGCGCTTCATCGGCCGCCCAGCGTCTCGGCCCTGCGCAGGACCTTCGCTGCGGCCGCAGCGTCCTGCTTCATCCCCCAGAGCCCTTCCGAATAGGCCCTCCCCAACCACGCGCATGCCTCGACATTTCCTGCCTCACAGGCCTTCTCGAACAGGGGGCCCGCCTCCGGCCCGGAGGAAGGATCCTCCGTCAGTTGCTGGGCGAACTGCACACACTGCGCGGGCGCGGCCAGGCAATGGGCGCGCACGCTCGACAGAGCGGCGCTGCGATCGGGGGCGGCCCCGAGGCCGTTGAAGCGCATCGAAGCCGCGTGGATGCACTCCGAAGAGAGGCCACTGTCACAGCCCTTGCGACGGGCGTCGAAGATGAGAAGGAGCAGGCTCTCCGGGGGCTCCTCTCCTCGCCGGTAGATCTCGCCGCAGGTCTCGGCCAAGGCGACGCAGTCCTTGCCTTGACCCTTGTCACAGCCCACCCGATTGGCGCGAAGCGTCCTGGCCCAGCGTATCCCCGCGCCCGTCTCACCGAGCGCCGCGGCACGCTCGAATAGGGTGATGGCACGCTCCAAGTCGAGCCCGACGGACCGCCCTTCGCCGAAGAGCTCGCCCAGCCGGGTGCAGGCGGAGGCCTTCTTCTGGTTGCACGCCCCCTCGAGCAACTCCAGGGCGCGCGCGCGATCGCCCGTGCTGCACGGCTCGCGAAGATAGACCTCGGCCAGCTCGAGGCAGGCCTGGACCTGCCCCGCCTTGCAGATGGGCTCGAGGCTCTCGTGGCGTTGGGTCTCCTCGAGCAGGGAGCACGCCGAGACGCTTCCGCGCTGACAGGCCTGACGCAACGGGGGGATTGAGCAACAGAATCGCGGCGAGCTCGCAAACGCGCGGCAGGTCATCGGTCGAGGAGCAGGACTGGGCGAGCAGGTCCACCGCCGCGGCGAGGGCCGCGGCATGCATCGGCTGATGTGCCTGGGCGCAGGGGCTGGCGGCCTCCCCATCCTCGCAAGGGACGAGCGCGCCGTCCGATTGGAGCAATCCCAGCCGCATCACCGCGCTTATGGCCTGCGCCGCGCAACTGGCCGGGGAGCCGCTCCGACAGCTTCCCTCGATCTGCTGCGGCGAGGCTGCGCCGCCGGCTTCACA
>JACRCT010000148.1 GCA_016218885.1 Deltaproteobacteria bacterium
AAGCAGCTAGGACGAGGTAGCGAATCGAGCGCATCCCAGAGTCTCACCGGTCGGACTGTCAAAAAAGCGGCCAAGGATACTCGCAACGGTCAAGGGGCTCAAACCGACTTCACTCCTGGGACCGCGGGCGTCCCCGCCCCCAGCCCCGGGCGTCAGCCCGTGGGGTACTGCCGAATCCGCGAACGCCGCCCAGCCCCGGGCGTCAGCCCGTGGGGTACTGCCGAATCCGCGAACGCCGCCCAGCCCCGGGCGTCCCCGCCCGCAGAGCCCTGGAGAGAAGGTCGCGGCCTGAATCCGCCCCTCAACCTGACGCTCGAGAGCAGGCTGGGGCACCAAGTGAGCGCGACAGGCTGCCTGCCGACATCCGACGCGGGCGGGAACGCCCTCGCCCCCAGGAGGAAGGAGCGACCGGGTTCAGAGCCATGACCGACCGGGGCGCGACCGGACAGGCCCAGTCGCTCACGCTCCTGGCTCGGACACCGATACCCGTCACGCGGCGATAGCCGTTTCCGAAGTCCAACCGCGCCCGTGTCCGAGCCACGACCGTCGGGGAGTGATCGCGCCCTGAATCCGTCCAGGCCCGACCGCGGCGGGATCGGACAGGCCCAGTCGCTAACGCTCCTGGCTCGGACACCGGCACCGTCACGTGGCGATAGCCGCTCCCGACATCCGACGCACGCGTGCGGGCTGGCGACTGGCCTCACGCGAGGCGTGGCACCAGGCGCACCAGCTTGGGCAACGGCTCCGGTTTGAGCAGAGTCTTGAGCCGGTCGAGCGTCGTGGTTTGGCCTTCGAGCCGGTCCAGAACCATGGACGAGAGAAGAGCGGCCGCTCCCCGGTCGATGGGTTGCCGGCCGTGCTCCCAGCGCGAGACAGTTTCGGGCGTCACGTCGAGCAACTCGGCAAGCTCGACGGCACGCACGCCCAAAGCACGCCGCATGAAGCTGAAGGCCTCGGCCGATACCTCACCATGCCGCGCAAGCTCGCCGGCCGCGCCCAGCTCGAGCACGCCCACTGCGTCATGGCTCAAGTAGGTGGCGCCGCACTTGGCGCACTTGGTGGTGGGGATGGTGGCAGTGAAGGTCTTGCCGGCAACCTCGAGCCGCTCCTCGACCTCGGCGGCTACCAGCTCGCGGCTTCGGCACTCAACGCAACGCTTGGGCATGGGCCACCTCGCTTCAGAACAACGTCACAACAACGACCCCATCCTCGATCACCACGACCACCGTCAGAGCGTCGCCAGCCGTGTCCACCCCGGGCACCTTCCAACGGTCGTCAGGCTGCGCGCTGCAGCTCGTGCAGTTGTCAAGGCAAGGCGAACGTCCTCGCGCTTCGCCCCGCGCTCGCGCATGCGCTGCCAGGCGTGTGGCCCGTACTCAATGCGGTTGGCAAGCGCATAGCGCCGCGCACATCCGCAAGAGCTTGGGCTTCGTCCCGGGTCACAAGGGGATAGTGCGAATTTCTTGAGGTCAAATCAAGACAGGCAAGTCTGGGCCGAGCTCCCCTGGAAGGGCCTTGGCGGAGCGATCTCGAGCGTTGGCTTGGACTCGCGGGGACAGGCTGCCTGTCGGCATCCGACGCGGGCGGGGACGCCCGCGGAGCCCTGACGAGAAGATCGTGACCTGAATCCGTCCCGCAACCTGACGCTCGCAAGCAAGCTGGGAAGCTGGGGCACCCAGTGCGCGGGGACAGGCTGCCTGCCGGCATCCGACGCGAGCGGGACGGCCGCGGGTTCAGCAAGCCCGGGCTGCTACATAGGTGCACTTCGTTGAGATCATTCACGACGAGGAGATTGTCTCGACACTGTCGAGACAATTGGGCTGGTCGCACTTCCTCGAGATCCTCCGGGGCTCGCTGTAGCGGTCCTTCTACGCCGAGATGCGCCGCATCGCGCGTTCGAGCGTGCGCGCCCTACGCAACCCGCGTGCGCGTGCGCAGCGTCCTCGCTTGGGCGCCAAGTGCGCGGGAAAGGCTGCCTATCGGCATTCGACGCGGGCGGGATGCCCGCGGTCCCCGGGAGAATCCGCGGCAGCTCCCGCCCGCAAGCGATGTCGGACCCCCGCGCTACTCTGCGGCTCGCGCACTTCGAGAGCGCGAGAGAGGGGACAATGACCGGGAAGAGACAGGTGGCACGGCAGGGCTCCGCGCGACGCGAGATGCTGCCGGCCCAGCTGCTGAGCGATGTCCGAGGGCTCATCGAGCAGGCGCGGGAGGGCACGGCGCGGGCGGTCAACAGCCAGCTTGTGATGCTGTACTGGAGCCTGGGTCGACGCATCCGCATGGAAGTCCTGAAGGAGCGCCGGGCCGAGTACGGGCAGAAGGTGGTCGAGCTCCTGGCCGAGAAGCTGACCGCGGACTACGGCCGCGGATTCAGCAAGCCCGGCCTCATGCACATGGTGCACTTCGTAGAGGTCTTCCCCGACGAGCAGATTGTCTCGCCACTGGCGAGACAATTGGGTTGGTCCCACTTCCTAGAGATCATCTACCTCCGGGACCCGCTGCAGCGGTCCTTCTACGCCGAGATGTGCCGCATCGAGCGTTGGAGCGTGCGCGCCCTGGATCCGCCCGACCCGTGTAGGAGGTGGTCTGCCTGGGAGAGGGCACCCGAGACGATTCATGCCAATCGCGACCGTGTCCGAGCCACGACCGTGAGGGAGTGATCGCGCCCTGAATCCGCCGGCCCGTATGGCGGGTGGTCCGCCCGGGCGGACTGGCAACCCAGGGCGGCGGCACCCGAGGCGATGGAAGCCAGCGGCGACCGGCGTCAGAGCCACGACCGTGAGGGAGTGATCCCGCCGCACATTCGCAGTTCTTCCTCCCGAGGGCGTGGCAGCAGTCGCCCTGTGCCCCAGGCAGGCAATTGACGATTCATCAATTTTAAAGCAACCATGACGCCAGAGGCAGCGGCGGCGCTCGAGGACATCCGCGGGCTATCCAAGGCTGGGCGAGTGGACATCCTGCCGCACGCCTGGAAGCAAATGCTGGAGCGGGGCGTGGAGGTCCGGGACGTCCTGCTGGTGCTCAGGACGGCAACCGAATGCGCCGAGGACAAGGAGCCAGGCAAGTGGCTGGTCAGCGGCCATGACCTGGATGGAGATCGGCTTCGGATGGTAGTGGCCATCGAAGGCGACGTGGTGGTGGTGACCGTGTTTTGAGGCGGCGCCATGCGCAAGTGCGTCCGCTGTGGCAGGAGCGGTCTGCAGAAGGTGGAGACGGAGCAGACGCTCACGGCTGCCGGGAGAACGTTCACCAAGAGCATCGAGGCACGCCGGTGCGGGAGCTGTGGGGAGACGTATCTTCCGGCGCTGGCTCTGGCGCGCCTCGAGCTCGAGGCGGCCTACTGGCTCACCCGCAACCAACCCGCTCCATCGGGGGAGGCCTTTCGCTTCGTGCGCAAGGCCCTCGGCCTGCCGGGGAACGAGCTGGCGCACCTGCTTGGCGTGGCGCCCGCGACGCTGTGCCGCTGGGAGAAGGGCAAGATGCCAGTCCAGATGCTCCCCTGGGCGTTCGTGGCGTTGCTGGTGAGCGACGAGCTCGCGGGTCGGCGCCGCACCCGCGACGTCTTGGAGACCATGCGACAGGCCAGGCCACCATCGAAGGGGAGAGTCCGTCTGCCAGACCTTGTTCCCGAGCCGACTTGAGCCAAGCCGGGGCACCGTGTAGCAGGTGGTCTGCCGGGGCAGACTGGCAATCCAGGGGGGCACTGCCGAATCCTCTAACGCCGCCCAGCCCCGGGCGTCAGCCC
>JACRCT010000157.1 GCA_016218885.1 Deltaproteobacteria bacterium
AACTGCTCCATCTCGGCGCCGATCCATCCCGCCTGGCTTCGTTGCATCGTCGGTTACAGACCCTCTGGTATGCGCCCTCCTCGCGCCTCGCCATGCGGGCGCCTCGTCGCCGAGAGTTGGCGCATTTCTTTCCGCGCGAGGCCTTAAGGCTTGAGCAGCAGGCGGCCAGGCTTGATAGCTGCGGAAAGCATCGGAGGGAGCCGGCGGTTATCCTGCCTTCGACGGAGGTAAGCCATGGGCGAGCACCTGCTGTACCGAATTCCGCTGGGGGGGATCGTCAGCGTCAGAGACCGGCTGTTGGAGCTGCAGGCGAAGGGGCGCAAGGTCTATCGCCTGGAGTCGGGCGACCCGTCCTTCTCCATCCCCGATCATGTCCGCCTGGCCATGATCAAGGCCCTCGAGGCCGGACACACGCACTACACCGCCGGGGCGGGCATTCAGCCATTGCGCGAGGCGGCGGCGCGCAAGATGGTCGAGGAGAACCGCATCGCCCTGCGCGGCTCCAACAGCGTCTTCGTCACCAACGGGGCGATGCACGGCCTCTACGTCGTGTTCCGCGCGCTGCTCGAGCCTGGCGACGAGGTCCTGCTTCCCGACCCGACCTGGACGGAGACCTTCGACAACGTCTCGCTCGCCGGCGGCGTCCCGGTCCGGGTGCGGCTCGACCCCGAGTGCGGCTACCGCTACCAAGCGGAGCGCATCGAGGCGGCGATCACAGCGCGCACCCGGGCGCTCGTCATCAACTCCCCACACAACCCGACGGGGCTCGTCCTCGATCGCGCCGAGCTGCAGGCCATCCTCAAGGTCGCCGAGCGGCGCGGGCTGTGGGTGGTCAGCGACGAGGCGTACGAGCACGTGCTCTACGACGGCCGCGAGCACGTGAGTGCGGGCTCGCTGGGCTACGAGAAGGTGATCAGCATCTTCTCGATGTCGAAGAGCTACGCCATGAGCGGCTTGCGGGTGGGCTACCTGGCCTGCAACGACGAGCGCATCGCCGAGCGCCTGGTCAAGCTGCTGCGCTGCACGATCAACGGCGTCAACTCGGTGGCCCAGCACGGCGCGGTGGCGGCGCTCACCGGCCCCCAAGACGCCACCCGGGCGATGGCGGCGGAGTACCAGAAGCGGCGTGACGCGCTCTGGTCCGCGCTGCAGGGCGTGACGTTGCTTCACCCGTTCAAGCCACAAGGCGCCTTCTACCTCTGGGCGCGCATCGACGAGGGCTGGGCTGGTGGCCGCCGTGGCTGGGACATGACCGACTTCCTGCTCGAGAGGGGCATCGGCAGCGCACCCGGCGAGGTCTTCGGTCCCTCTGGAGCAGGGCACATCCGCTTCGCCTTCAGCTGCTCTACCGAGCAGGTCGTCGCCGGAGCGGTAGCGCTGGAGCAGGCGCTCAAGGGGTAGCCCCTCTCTTCTGGGCTCTGCGGGCGGGGACGCCCGCGCTCCCAGAAGGGCTGCTAGAACGCCACGCCGGCTCCGACGGTCAACAGCGTGTCGTCGAGGTACCCACGCCGGTAGCGCGCCAGCTCCAAGCGGCAGGAGAACCCGACGGCCTTGGCGAAGTACATCGAGGACCGGAAGCCGATCCCATAGACGATGCCGCCCTTGACCCCCGTGAAGTCGGTCAGGTTTCCCTGCACGTCGTAGGTGACCGGCATGATCATCATCGCCGGGCCGATCTTGAGGTAGGCGAGCGAGCGGAAGATCTCGGTGGTGATGGGAAAGCCGGCCAGCACCTCCAGCGAGAGGTAATGGTACTGGCTCTCCACCAGCACCTCCTCGGTGCCCAGCGACGCCTTGGAGCCGAGGTAGGTCGCCTCGAGATACAGGCCGTCGTGGAAGATCTGCCACTCGGAGGCGAAGAGATAGCGTCCCAGGTTCACCCCGACGTCGAACCCGAAGAACCCGCGGGTGGTGACGCCCCCGGTGGGCGAGGAAAGGAAGATGGGCCCGGTGACGAGCTCCACCATCCCACCGGTTCCGCGCTCGTCCTCTCTGCTGAGGGACTTCTCCTCCACCTCATCGCCGGCGAGCTCCTCTTCGGCCGTACGGATGGACCGGCCCGAGCCTCGGTCATCGCGCAGGTCGTCGTCATCGTAGGCGGAGGAGCGGCGCGGCTCGCTGAGGTAGTCGTCGTCGCTCGAGGAGGAGCGCCGTCTCTTCTTGGAGGGACGCGGGGAGTCGGAGTCCTCGAAGCCGTCCGAGCTTCGCGACGCTGCCTCGTCGGAGCTCAGGTCCGAAGAGGTCCGGCGCTTCTTGCTGGGAGGCGCTGATTCTTCTCCTTCAGGGGCCGGGGGCGCCTCGTCATCGAGCGAGATGGCGTTCTTGCGCTTCTTCGGCCTGGGCGCGACCGGTACCGTCTCGTCCGACGAGCCTGCGGGCGCGTCAGGGTCGGTCACCCGCGGCTTGAGGCGGGGGATCTCATCGCTTTGCGCGCTGACCGGGGCGGGCACCGCCACGGCGAGCAGCAGGATGAGCAACGGGAAGAGGATTCGCTCGCGCACGCTGAGGGCTCCCGGCTAGCGGATGCATTCCTTGTAGGACTCGGCCGTCACCGGGCAGCGCCCGATCTGCGCCTTGGAGAGCCCGAAGCGGTCCATGAAGGCGCTGCACAGCGCCGATTTGACCTTCGGGTCGGTGGCGCCGTCGATGACCGCGTCGAGCACGCTGGGGACCCCGTTCTGGGTCTTGAGGTTGAACTTGAGCTGGTCGGCCGCTGCATTCTGGATGAGCTCGCGCCAGGGGATGAGCGAGTCCGACCCGCCGCCGCCCTGCGCGTTCCACAGGGCCTGGAAGACCTGCTTGCGAGCCTCGCTCTGGCCCA